>QHZK01000440.1 GCA_003224635.1 Acidobacteriota bacterium
CCGCTGTTGACCAACCCCGATCAGGTAAAACAGATTCTGGCGAGCGCCGGAACTCAAACCCTGCACGCCGAGCACGGCGCGAGCGCCGGGTCTAGCGATTCCACTCAGCGTCCTCCTGCCGCCGCGACGGCGCCTGCCGCGGCGGCCGCGCCCTCGCACCCCGGGCCGGCAGTCGCTCCGGCTGCTTCGCGCCGCGGCGTTATCGTAGACTCGCTCGAAGGAAATGGGCCACGCGGAATGGAGAGGCCCCTGCAGCAACCACCTGAATTTCCTGGAGTCGTCGCACCCGAGCGTGGTGCACCTCCCGAGGTCAAACCCGCGAAGGCCGACCCTCCGCAGGAGATTATCCCTGCGCCACCCAGCTTGACACTCCCATCTGTGACCGGGGATGGGCAGCAAGGCATCGCGCCTCTGCCTGATGCCCCGCCCCCGCCTGCGCCTGAAAAATCTCGTGTAGCCAGCGCCCTTCGACACGCCAAGCGAGGCCTGCGCCACATCGGCGAGAAGATCGTCCATCCGTGACCCGGCCTGCAACCGTCATTTGGAGAAATGGTCATAGCCTCCGGGACCGAGAGGCGTTGCTGTCCCGTCCGGTCGAACCAAAGCCACTCCCTTCGACCTGCGGATTTCGCCGATTCGGTGCAGAGGAAGGTCTCGAAACCGCACCGGGACCTGACCAGTTTTGCCGGGCGGGACGGTGAACAGCAGTTCGTAGTCTTCGCCTCCGTGGAGCGCCAGATCGAGCGAATTTGGTACGTGGCCTGTTGGAAACTCCGGCCCAGGAATCAGGTCAGCCCGTACGCGGGCGCCGACGCCGCTCGATTCACAGAGGTGGGCAAGGTCTGTCGAGAGCCCGTCACTGATGTCGATGAGCGCGGAGGCCAAGCGCTGGCGCGAGAGGTAGCGGCCCAGGGCGCAACGCGGTTCGGGATAAAGGTGAGCCCGGATGGCTCCGGCGTCCTGCGGGCTCGGTCGCCGGCCAGACTCAAGCAGCCTGAGGCCCAGCGCCGAAAGCCCGAGCCGCCCGCTCACATAAATCTGGTCGCCGGGGCGGGCGCCCGAGCGGCGAAGCTCCATGCCGCGCTTGACTTCGCCCGCGACCATCACGTCGAGCACGGTCTTGCCGGCGACTACTGCCGTGTCTCCGCCAACCAGGATCACAGCGAATTGCTTCGCCAGGGCGAGCATTCCCGCGTAGAGTTCCCGGAGCCAGGCGCGCGTCGCAACTCTTGAAATGGCCAGCGAGGTGAGCGCGAATCTCGGGGTTCCCCCCATCGCCGCCACGTCGCTCAGCGAGCGCGCGAGGGCACGGTGTCCTACAGAACGAGGCGAGTGAACGCGCCGAGTGAAGTGCACGCCCTCGATTGACATGTCCGCCTTGAGAACAAGTTTGTGGCCTCGCCTGACCTCGACAATCGCGCCGTCGTCGCCGATGCCGATCTCGAGACCGCGAGCGCCGCTGGGAACCTGGGCGCGCAGCCAGCTCACGAATTCGGTTTCTGTTCTCAACACGTTTAGTCTGGCGCGGTGATGCTGACGCGACTTCTGAAACGACTGGCCAGCTATCCTACTCGTAATCTTACCGCAAACAGGAACAAGATTGGGACGGGAGCGGGCGCTTGGTCCGGTCCAAGCTGGACGACGCTCGGTTGCCGACCTCGGAGGGGCATCCAGGGAGCCCCTTCGGGAGCATCGGTGAGGGCAGCCGCTGCGTGCCGGGTCGGACCGGTCCGGCGCGGAAGATGAAAGAGAGCACTGGGGGCTGAGTAGGAATTCTTGGGCCAATCAGACTAATAATGGATCTGTTTGCTGCAACCGGACGAATCGAGTTCGGTCATTGCATCAACTAACTGCTTGACAAGTCTTAGCCCCCAAATTAGGATGAGATTGCAAACCGTGAGTTGAAGGGGACTCATTCTTCTCGGCCCCGGGGTAATCCATGCGAAGGCGTGATGACGGTAATCAAGGCTTCGGCGGTGGAGCGAATGCAGAGAAAATTCTACACGTTCCTGATTTTTCCCGGCGCTAACGGTAAGCTCCATAAAATCCAAGTGCCCTTCTATGTGATGCACCTGATCGTGGGTCTCAGCGTGGTGGGGCTTGTTGCGTTGGGGGCGCTGGCGAACAGCTACGCGCGAATGCTGCTCAAGGTCTCGAATTATAACGACGTCCGTAACGAGCGGGAAGCGCTCAAGACTCAATATCGCACGCTGGAGAATGTCGTAAGCCAGACAAACGCCAAGCTGGACTCGCTCCAGTCGCTCGCGGCTGAGGTCGCCCTGACTTACAGCTTTGGCGAGGCGCGTCGGCCGCGCTTCCCCCACGCGGTGTTGGCCCTGGCGACCGAGAGCAATTCAACCCTGGAATCCAGCTTTCAAGCTTCCTATTACGCTTTCAGCCTCATGAGGACGATCGCTGCGGTCCCTCTTGGCAACTCGTTCGCCCAAGGCGTCCTTTCCGATCCGGTTCCCGGACGTGCCACGATTCCTTCGCTGTGGCCGGTCCGCGGGCGGATCACCGGCGGCTTCGGTGAGCGTATGGACCCGCTAAGCGGTGAGGGCGCCTTTCACGCCGGGGTTGACATATCGGCGGCCCAGGGTACCGAGGTGGAATCTACTGCGGACGGCATCGTGGTCCTGGCGGAGCGCGAGTCGGGTTACGGAAACGAAGTCCTGATTGACCACGGAGCCGGCATCACGACGCGATACGGGCACCTCAGCAGGATTTATGTTGTAGCCGGGCAGGAGGTCAGACGGGGACAGATCATCGGGACTGTCGGAACCACCGGTAAGACCACCGGCCCCCACCTGCACTACGAGGTCCGCGTTCACGAGACACCGGTTAATCCGGCGAAATACCTGCGAGGCTAGCCCTGGCTGGCCGCGGGTCAGACCAAGCCCGAAGAAGCTTCCCCTCCCACTAGGCTGAGCATGCCCGTTCCTCTTTTTTTCCTGGCCATTGCGCGGAGCCCCTTTGTCGGCCTTGTTTTGTGGTTCTCGTGTGGGGATGAGACCAGGGCACGATGCAGCGAGGACCGCACCCGAGCAGGGGAGCGCCACTAACAGGGGTTGCGAGCAGCGAGATTGACGTGGGGCCCGTGGTCGCGTCGGATTAAGCCGGATAAGAAGTCGAGCCACAAAGTGGAGGGCAGGCCTAGCATTGAAATAGAAAGAAAAGGAAGGTGCGGACAAAGGAGACTCCCCAGCACTTTGCTCGTCTCGTAAAGACCCTTGCAATTTGGTTTCCTATTGGCTAGAGTTAGAAGTTTACGGCTGGCGTAGCTCAGCTGGTAGAGCATCTGATTTGTAATCAGAGGGTCAGGGGTTCGAATCCCTTCGCCAGCTTGAGTTGCAAGAAAGGCGCAGCCGGGAAGCAGGGATGGGCGCGGGCGCGGCCAGGATTCGGGGGCGGGTTTATCAATCTTCTGACAATCACAGACACGCGGCTGTCAGCAGCCCCCGTGTCTAAGCGTGGAGTCAACTCTCCACGCTCAGTCCGATGGAGGGGAGCGCCTGCCTGTCTTTGAAGATCTGTGCGGACAGGTGGCTGAGTGGTCAAAAGCAGCAGACTGTAAATCTGCCGGCCCATGTGGCCTACGGAGGTTCGAACCCTCCCCTGTCCACCACTTAAAAACAGTGACAAGTGACAAGTGACAAGCCCAAGACCCGAAGAAGGCAGTTGGCTCGCCACTCGTCACTTTTCACTCGTACTCGTCACTGCAGTTGGGCGCGGGAGTAACTCAGTGGTAGAGTCACAGCCTTCCAAGCTGTTGGTCGCGGGTTCGATTCCCGTCTCCCGCTCCAGAAGGCAGTGACGAACTCGTCACTATTCACTTGTCACTGTCGTTGAGGGGCCGATGTAGCTCAGTTGGTAGAGCACGTCCTTGGTAAGGACGGGGTCAGCGGTTCAATTCCGCTCATCGGCTCCAGAAGATTTTGCTGGCGGACCGGCAGTAGCAGTATATGAGAGCGCAGACCGGCGTTTGTGAGCGAATCTTGCAGGAGATCAACGCGAGATTGTGCTCGGGCGCCAAGCAAGTTCAGGAGGACCACTGGCGCACCCTTGTGCGTAGCTTGCGCGTCGGCGGACGGGAGCCTGAGTCGGTGGCGGATGCCCTCGCGGAATTCCTCAGTATGACGGGCGGGGCTGTCGGCCGCGGTTCCACAACGCCATTGCTGCACCAGGGGTACCACAAACTGACGCCTGC
>QHZK01000441.1 GCA_003224635.1 Acidobacteriota bacterium
ATCAGCCCCGTCCCGACCAGGAGGTCCACAGCAACGTCCTGGCAAGCCTCGACCTTCTTCTTGAAGTCGCGGCGCCACGTCTGGAAGCGGTCGACCCAGGCCTGGAATGTATACTGGTAGCGTCCCACTTGCGTAACCAGGAAGCTGCCGGTCCAACGGTCGTTCGCGAGCTCGCGCATGGGCGCTTCGTTCCAGGCCGCCCCATCCGCGCGCCGGTAGCGCAATACCGCCGCGAGCGCGTCGTGGCCGTCGGCGAAGATGTCCGCAGTCACCACTACCTCGTCACCGACGATGCGTTTGATGGGGAATCGTCCGCCTTCGATCTCGGGCTCGACGCCGCTGATTACCACGCGCGGCGGTCGTGATGCAGGCGGGCCAGGTTGGCGGCGGTGCTCGCGGGTCAAGGCTCTCCTTCCGGCTGCGGGTACCGCAAAACTCGGTCGGCAGGCGGGAATCTGAACGGGAATTATACTTCACGCGGTTTCGAGGCGGCGAAAAAAGAAGTCATCAGCAATCAGTTGTCAGTTGTCAGCAAAAACGTCAAGATGCTTTTGACTGGGAACTGATGACTGAGAACTTCTTTCAATGACTCAATCCGCTGTGCTGCCGCGCTGGGCCGACTTGGGGCGCGAGTGTCCGCCCGTGCTGCGACTGGGGCTCGCCACGCGCGGAAACACACATCTCGAGGCCGCAGATGTGGCCTACGCCGTTAGGCGAGGCGTGAACTGCCTGAACTGGTGCGGGTACGACGACGGCCTGGCGCGCGCCCTGCACGAGCGGCTCGTTGACCGGGAGCAAGTGGTCGTGGCCATGCAGCTCGAGAGTCGCGACGCGCGCTCAGCCGCAGAAGAGATCGAGCGATCCTTGCGAACGCTCGGCGCCGACCGGATCGATGTCGTCACGTTCTACTACGTCGAGCGAGAGCAGGAATGGGACGAGATCGCCGGACCAGGCGGGGCGCTCGAGGCGCTGGAGGACGCCCGGTCGAGAGGCCGGGTACGCCTTGTGGGTCTCACCACCCATCAGCGCAAGCTGGGCGCGAAGTGGGCTGAAAGCGGTAAGCTCGACCTCCTGATGGTCCGTTACAATGCGGCCCACCGGGGCGCGGAACAGGACGTCTTCCCGGTGACGGACCGCTTGAAGATCCCCGTCGTCGCTTATACGGCGCAGCGCTGGGGCGCTTTGCGTGAGAAAAACCCCGATGACCCACCGGGCTTCGCGCCTCCATCCGCGCGCGAGTGGTATCGTTTCGCCCTGGCTCATTCTTCGATCAGCGTCGTGCTCATGGCGCCCGCAAATCGCCAGGAGCTGGAGGAAGACTTGACCTTGCTCGACGACTGGCGCGCCCCCGACGCCGAAGAATTCGAGCGCCTGGCCGCGCACGGCCGCCGCGTGCGGCAGCACGGCGGGGCGTTCCCGTGACGGCATCGTGGTGCGGAGACCTCCAAGCCAGCACGAAACGAACGTTGCGCCCCCCTTCATTTGGCGAAGCGAAGAAAGTCTTCCGACGTCAGGCCCGCTTGTTTGATGATGGCTCGGAGGGTGCCTTTCGGAACGGTTTTGGAGAAGTGGACGGGAACCGTGAGAGCACGCCCATCGCTAGCTCGATAGAGTGTCAAGTGGCTGCCCTTCTGCCGCCATCTGGCGAAACCGGCCTTCTCCAGAATTCTAATTACCTCCCGAGCCCGCAACGAGGGCAGCTCTTTAGACATGCGAAGGGGTTACCTGCACCAGCGTCGTAAATATGCAGACTGAATCGTTCCCGTCAGGAATAGGCTCCTTATGCGCGGCGAGGTTCTCGAGGTGCAGCTCAATCGCTTCACGAGCGTTGGCAGCGGCTTCCTCAACGCTGGCGCCGTAAGAAATACACCCCGGGAGCGAGGGGACGAGTACAGTGTAACCGCCTTCCTTTTCAGGGACCACGTTGATTTGGTAAGAGTATGTTTTCTTTGCCTTGGGCATATGCTCATTATGCCTTAGCGCAAGGAAATAGCAAGACGCATAAAGGCGACCGAGCGTTCGGCGATTCATTTCATCGCCCAAATCGAGGAGAGGTTAACTATTCTTTTCCACTTACCGCTCGCGACGCGCGACTCGTCCACTGCGGGCGGGCCGGCCCCTTCGCTCCGCTCAGGGCAGGCTCTGAGCGAAGCGAACGGCACGCCCGAGCTCCCGCTACTCGATTCCGTACCTCCTCTTATAGAACTCGTAGAGCTCGGTCTGGTGGTTCGAGAGATCGACCACTTTTCCGCCGATGAGTTCCGTCACCACGTGCGTCTTGGTGCGAAACGGCATGCCGTCGAGGACGATCAGGCTCGCTTGCTTGCCTTGCTCCAGGCTGCCCAACCGGTCATCGACGCCGAAGAAGCGGGCGGGATTAATGGTGACCGCCTCGAGCGCCGCCTGCTCCGGAAGGCCGCTCGCGATGGCGTACCCGACCTCGAAAGGCAGGTCGCGAGCCTCGTTCGCTGCCGACGTGCGAATGGCAATCGGCACGCCAGCCTTGTAGAGCTGCGCGGCGTTATCAAGGCGCGCGTCGAGCGTCTCCATGCGCGCGGGCCCCTCGAGAATCGGACCCACGATCACCGGGACTTTTTTGGCGGCCAGCTCGACCGAGATGCGCCAAGCCCCGGACGCGGCGGCGAGGATGAGGCGCAAATGAAACTCTTCGGTGAGCCGCAACGCCCTCCCGAGGTCGCTCACGCGATCAGCATGGACGATTACCGGAAGCTTGCCGTCGAGCGCCGCGAGCAGCGCTTCCATCTTCAGGTCAGTCGCGGGAGGACCTGTACCCTTGGGCTCTTCGGCCGCTGAATTACTCTCGCCGGCCTTTTTCTTTTCCGCCGATCTTTTGGCGTAGGCCTCGTGTTCCGCCCGGTAGTGCTGGGCCCTGAGAAATTCCTGACGCACCACGGCCATCTGGCCCATGCGTGTGCTCGGAGGCTTGCCTTTCTCGCCGTAGATCGATCGGCTCGACTCGCCCAGGTTGATGTGCAGTGCGACGGGTGACTTCACCACGATCCTGTCAACCGTGTCGCCGTCAAGCTGGATCAAGGCGCTCTGTCCGGCAATCAGATTGCCCGGCGCAGGCACGGAAAGCGCGTTGGTGATGCCCTCGGCGCGCGTGACCCGGAAGAGCTCGCTGCGCGGGTTGAGCGCGTCGAGAACGCGAAGCTCAGGGTGGACGGGGTCCGTGTATTCGGTGGCGTCCACGGTGATCTGCTCGGCCGGGATTTCGACCAAGCCCAACTGGTCGCCCGCGTCAATCATCCCGGGCATGACCACCTTGCCGCGCGCGTCGATCACCCGCGCGCCCGCCGGCGCTTGCACGTCTCGGCCGACCGCGGCGATCTTGCCGTTCTCGACCACTACGGTACCGCTGTCGATGACGCCGCGCGTCACCGTGAGCAGCCTGCCGCCGGTGATGGCAATCACGTTCTGGGCGCGGGCGGTCAGGCTGACCGCGCTTGAAATGAGAGCCGTTAGAATGGTGAGTCTTCGCATCATGGCCAATCTCCGGCGTACTCGTCACTTGTCACTTGTCGCTCGTCACTGTCCTACGGCGCCAGCGTCGCGGGACGGTTTTTCCACGGCAGAAAGCCGTCCTTCAGTGTAAAGACCAGCTTCCCGTCGATGAACACCTTGTCGGCCTTCGAGCCCAGCTCGAGCGGGTGGCCGGTCCAGACGGTCAGGTCGGCGTCCTTGCCGACCTCGATCGAGCCCACGCGGTTGTCGATGGCCAGGATTTTCGCCGGGTTGATGGTCACGGTCTCGAGCGCGGCCTCGTCGCTCCTCGATCACCGGGTTGTCGGTATGCAAGCTGACGGTGACGCCGTTTTTCCAGAGCACGTAGGCGTTCTGCGGGATGGCGTCCCACATTTCGACCTTGCCGCCCCACAGGTCCGCAAACGTGACCACGCCGATGTGGCGCCGCGCAATCTCGGGCGCAATCATGTAGGCGTCGAGCGCGTGGTGCAGCGCGGCGATCTGGAAGTGAAACTCGTCCGCGATGCGGAAGAGCGCCTCGAAGTGATTCACCTGGTAGGAGTGGATGTTCAACCGCACCTTGCCGGCGAGCACCTGCGCGAGGGCCTCGAGCTGCAAATCACGCTCGGGCGGCGCGCCCTTCTTGCCGCCTTCTTCCCAGGCCTTCCACTTCGCAGTGTAGTTCTGGGCGTCGTAGAGCTTCTGGCGAACGACGGCCGCCTCGCCCATGAGCGTCGAGGGCGCCTGGCCCTTGCTCCCGTAGCTGCGCTTCTGATTCTCACCCCAGGCCCACTTCATGCTGGGCGGCGCGCCTCTGAACTGTATCTCGTCGAGCGTCTGCCCGCCGTTCAGCTTGACGATGGTCGCCCAGCCGCCGATGTTGTTGCCGCTGCCCGGCAGGACCTGCACCGTGGTAACGCCACCCGAGGCGGCGCGCGCGATCTCCGGGTCGTCGGTGTTGATGGCGTCTTCAGAGCGGACCTGGGCTTCGATGTCGCCGGTCATCTCGTTTCCGTCCGCGTTGGCCTGGAGCTCCGGCAGCGAGTAAACCCCAAGGTGCGAGTGCGGGTCCACGAGTCCGGGCAAGACGTATTCGCCGCGCGCCTCGATCACGTCGGCGCCGGGCGGGGCCTGAACGTCCTTGCCCACGGCCGCGATCTTACCCTTGTCGACGACCACCGTTCCGTCTTCGATGGTCCCGTGGGTCATGGTGAGGATTGTCGCGCCCTTGATCACCACAGGACGTTCCTGGGCTTGAGACCAGGCGGCGGCGAAAAGCGTGAAGGCCACCGCCACTACGGAGTCCTTCTGAAATCGAAGCATTGGCTCACTCCTGCGGAAGTAGGAGCGCGGCCGTCTTAAGACCTAGCGGGCGGACGCCCGCGCTCCCAGGAAGTGCGGCGGGACTATACCAAGACAGACGGGGAAATTCCATCAAAGACCGGCAAGCATCTTTTCGATGGCATCGAGCGAGTCCTTCGAGAGTTCCGAGGGAAGGGGGTCGGTGGTGCGACGCGCGTACACGTGGTCTCCGGTTTTCGACGCCTCCACAATCTCCTTCTGGTTCTTGTCGCCGAACTGCGCCTGAAACCGGTAAGCGGGCTTGGCGAGGCCGAGGGCGGCCAGGTCTCCGCTCTTGGGGAAGGAAGCGGCGCGAAGATTGCGGACGTCCGAGAGCAGTCCGTCCATCTTGTCCGCCATGACGTCCTTAGGCTTGGGAGCGGTCTCCTTCCACTTGTCTTTGTTCTGCTCGAACGCCCAATGGCCTTTCGGGGTGTCAATCTCCAGGCGCTTGGCGTCGAAGGTGGAAAACGAGAACAGGTCTTTGTCGCGCAAGTCGGCCGGGTCCTTCTGAAACTGGGTCAGGACGCTGGAATTGAGCGTGAAAATGGGCGCCAGGGCGGAATTGACGGCGTCGTAGCGGTCGCCGTCCTTCTTGCCGAGCTCGATCGACTGGGAACCCTGCGGACTGGTCAACTTGACCGTCAGCGTGGGCGACCCGAACCCGTATTGGGCCGCCTTCTTTTTGTCCTCGGCGACGATCGTCTGCATGGAAAGAGTGCGAAGCTCGCTGACCAGCCCGTCCGCGCTCGAGCGATCCGCGCGCACCGGAGGCGGCAGCACCAGGTCCCAGACCCCTTCCGGGTTTTTCTCGAGCGTCCAACGCTTGCCCTTCGATTCGACTTCGATCCGCCGGATCTGGTCGGCATCCAGGGTGGCCGCGCGCTTGTCCCGCAGATCGAAGAGGCTCTTTTCGAGCGACGTCTTCAGGTAACCGGGGATGGTCACGAGGCGCGGATTGCCGGCCACCTGGGCATAGAGCCCGTTGCTGGTGGGAGTCTCGTCGCCGAGCAGCAGCGTCAACTGCTGCGGCTTCGCATCGGTCGAGACTTCCAGGCTCTCCGCAGGGGGATCAAGCCCGAAGTCTTTCAAGCTTGCCGGATGCGGGTCCACGACGTCCTGGACCGTCGCCGTTGTCAGGGTGTTCAGGAAGCTCGACACCGTGGACGGGTCTGCGGGAAGAGGACTTGGGGGGGATTTCGTGGTTTCTTCGAGCACCCACTTTCCGCCTTCCCGACGGCAGGTGACGGGATTTCCATCGCGCGGCTTCAGCGTGAAGGCCTGAACGTGGGAAGAGTCGAGCGAGACAATCTTTTCTTCGGTCTTCGACTCGGTTTTGGACGTTTCGCGGCTTTTCCTTTTGTCCCAGTAGGCAGAGGCGCCCCACAATGCGCCCAGCACCGCCAGAGCCACCAGCGTATTGAGATACTTCCGCTTCATCACCGCAAAATGCGGGCGGGACGCCCGCGCTCCAAGCAGTACATCCGCTTCATCTCCGCTGCCACCAGACGATAGTGCCCGCCGCAACGATGAGGAGGGGCAGTCCGATCAGGCTCAAGTAGAAGATCCGATCCATCTGCTGGGCAGTGAGGTTCAATCGCTGGGCGTCAGGCGGCTTGGGCCGGATCGAGATCAGGTCCTCTTCGGCGGACAGCCAGTTGATCATATTCAGGAACAAGTCCCGGTTACCTTGGAATCCCAGGTAAACATTGGCGGCGAGCAACGACGTTCCCAGGGCAATGAAGCGGCCGTCAGCCTTCTTTTCCCCCCCGCCGCCGGTCAGGTTTCCCGACACCGCGACGGTGAGCGGCCCCTTGATGTCCTTACCAGGATGGTAAGAGACGGTCTGCATCTTGGAGTTGTAGTCGGCGACGCCGAAGCTCTCGGCTGAAGTCTCACAGAGCGACTCGTCAGTCACCCCAGCCTTATATTCTTTACCGACGGCAAAAGACCGCGTGAAGGGGAAGAGAGTCGCCGTGCGTGCCAGCGGCTCGACGATGGGGCTGGAGCCATACTTGACGATGAGCGGCATGGTGGGGCTCGTGCCAAAAAGCTGGGCGACCGGGTTCGCGTCAACCACCAGGTCGTGCTGGGCGGTCACGTTCCAGTCGGCCAGGAGCTTCGAGAGGTTGGGCAGATCGACGCCGGGGTCGAGCATGAACATGGCCCGCCCGCCGTCTGCGACGTACTTTCGAATCGCATCGACTTCCTGGGGCAGGTAGTCGTGCTTGGGGCCGGCAACGACCAGCAGGGAGCAGT
>QHZK01000071.1 GCA_003224635.1 Acidobacteriota bacterium
TTCATCTCGACCGCCATGACGGCGAAACTGCCCGAAGCCGTGCGGGAGAGGATCTTAAGCCTGATCCCGCTCGGCCGCATGGGAACCGACCGCGACGTGGCCTATGGGGTCCGGTTCCTGGCCTCGGAGGAAGCGGGCTACATCAATGGCCATGTGCTCAACATCAACGGTGGGATGTATATGGCGTGAAAAGCAGTTCTTCAGTTATCAGTCTCAGTTGTCAGTCAAGAACATTTTCCGAGTTCTTACTGAGAGCTGATGACAGAAAACTTCGTACTTGTTGACGCTTTACGTGAGGCAACGTTAGAATCACTCGCATCTGATACATAGGAGGTGGGGGTAATGGGTTCCGTCGACGATAAGGTGAAGCAGATCATTGTGGAACAGCTCGGAGTGGATGAGTCTGAAGTGACCCCGACCGCGCATTTTATTGACGACCTGGGAGCGGATTCGCTGGATATCGTGGAACTTGTGATGGCCTTTGAGGAAGCTTTTGAGATTGAAATCCCCGACGAGGATGCCGAAAAGATTCAAACCGTGAAAGACGCTGTCGATTACATTCAAGGGCACACGAATTCCCACGGGAAGCCTGCAAAGAACTGACAGGCGCCTCGCGGCGTCCGGCTGGCGCGAGCCGCGACTGTATTGATCTGGAGGAGTAAGGTTTTGACACGAAGAGTTGTTGTGACGGGCGTGGGGCTGGTAAGCGCTGTCGGGATCGGCACGGAGGAAAGCTGGAAAAACATCCTGGCCGGCCGGAGCGGCGTAGGCCCGATCACGCAGTTTGACACCAACGGTTTTGCCGCGACGATTGCCGCCGAACTCAAAGGCTTTGACCCCCTCCAGTTCGTCGAAAAAAAAGAAGTGAAGAAGATGGGCCGGTTCATTCAGGCGGCCATGGCCAGCACGCACTTTGCCCTGGAGCAGGCCGGCCTTTCTATCCAGCCCGAGATGGCCGAGCGCGTGGGCGTTTACATCGGCACCGGGATCGGAGGCTTTGACGTCATCGAGCGGGAGCACACCGCTTACATGACGGGCGGGCCCCGCAAGATCTCCCCCTTCTTCATTCCGGCGTCGATCGCCAACCTGGCCTCCGGTTTTGTCTCCATTCGCTGGGGGGCGAAAGGGCCGAACTCGGCCACTTGTACGGCGTGCTCATCGAGCGCGCATGCCGTGGGCGACTCCTACAGAATCATCGCGCGATGCGACGCTGACGTGATGATCTCGGGCGGCGCTGAGGCCTCGATCACGCCGCTCTGTGTGGGCGGATTTGCGGCCATGCGGGCCCTGTCGACGCGCAACCAGGAGCCCGAACGCGCCAGCCGCCCGTTCGACCGCGACCGCGACGGGTTCGTCATCGGCGAGGGAGCCGGTATCCTCATCCTCGAGGAGATGGGCTTCGCCATGAAGCGGGACGCTCGGATCCTGGCGGAAGTGGTGGGCTACGGCATGTCGGGCGACGCCTACCACATCACGTCGCCCCCGGAGGATGCTGACGGCGCGGTCCGCGTGATGCGGAGCGCCCTGGCGGACGCGAAGGTCCTGCCCGAGCAGGTGAACTATATCAATGCGCACGGCACCTCGACCCCCTACAACGATCGCCTGGAAACGCTGGCGATCAAGAAGGTGTTTGGAGAGCACGCGCGCAAACTGGCCGTGAGCTCGACCAAGTCGATGACCGGCCACCTGCTCGGCGGCGCGGGCGGGCTCGAGGCGGGCCTGAGCGTGCTCGCCCTCCGCGACCAGATTATTCCGCCCACCATCAATTACGAGAACGCGGACCCCGACTGCGACCTGGACTACGTTCCCAACCAGGCGCGGCCGGCGGAGATCGACTACGCGCTTTCCAACTCGTTCGGCTTCGGCGGAACCAACGCCGCTTTGCTCTTCAAGCGCTTTACGGGGTAGTCAGCTTTCAGCCATCAGCTTTCAGCCGTCGGCTATCAGCTATCAGCATTCAGCTTGTCGAAGGATTCCGCCAGCCAAGCTCTAGCAGACTCAGAAGGCGTAGGGGACGTCGAAAAACCGAAGACTGATAGCTGACGGCTGAAGGCTGATAGCTGACGGCTGAAAACTTTTCTCCGAATCTCAGAGGAGAAACTCGCCTACCTTGAAAATCGTGGTTTGCCTGAAACAGGTCCCGGCGCGCGACGCCGTCCTGCGGCTGAACGCGGCGGGGACGTGGATTCAGGAAACAGACCTCAACTTTGAGATCAACGAGCCCGACATTTACGCGCTCGAAGAGGCCCTGCGGCTCAGGGAAAAGCACGGCGGCGAGGTGGTGATCTGCTCGCTAGGGCCGGCGCGCGCCCAGCAGGCCATCAAGGAGGCACTCGCCAAGGGCGCCGACAGGGCGCTGCACCTGGACGATCCTGCATTTCATAGCCTGGACGCTCACGGCGCGGCGCTGGCGATGTCCCGCGCCCTGAAGAAAGAGAACCCGGATCTCGTCGTGACCGGGCTCCAGTCCGACGACTTCGGGTGGGCCCAGACCGGAGTGATCCTGGCAGAGCTGCTCGGACTGCCGCACTCGACCATCATCATGGAAATCCAGGTGAGCGGCCCGACGCTCAGAGTCAAGCGGGAGCTCGAGGCTGGCTGGTTCCAATGGATCGAAATGCCGCTTCCCGCCCTGCTCACGATCCAGTCCGGCATCAACAAGCCGCGCTACGCGACCCTCAAGGGCATCATGGCGGCCAAGAACAAGCCCATTCAGAAGCCGACCCCGTCTGACCTGGGGCTGAGCGTGGCGGAACTCGCGCCACGGCAGAAAATCACGAAGGTGTACTTGCCGGTGAAGCGCGGGCAGACGGAGTTCTTCGAGGGGAGCCCGAAAGAAATCGCCTCACGTCTCGTGGATAAATTGAAGAACGACGCCCGCGCCTTGTGAATGATGAACGATGAATTCTGAATGATGAATAACAACCCAAGACACGGCGGAACTCGGTTTGGCTTGACTCCACGATTCAGAATTCACAATTCACAATTCCTTCTTCGCGTTTTCTGAAACTTATGAGCGACGAAGCCCTCGTCTTCGCGGAACACCAGGCTGGCAAAATCACCCGGCCCACGTGGGAAGCGCTCGCCGCCGGGCAGCGCCTGGCCCAGGACCTTGGCCTCAGGGCTTCGGCCGTGATCCTCGGCGAGAGCCTTTCCGGCCTTGCCTCGGAACTCGCAGCAGTGGACGTGAGTGAAATCCTGGCCGTGGAGTCAGGGCCGCTCAGGGAGTATACCGCCGACGGCTACGCGGAGGCGCTTCGAACGCTGGTCAGCGAGCGCAAGCCGCGCTTTGTCGTTTTCAGCCACACCTACCAGGTGAGGGACTTCGCGCCGAAGTTGGCCGCCGCGCTTGACCGCGGCTTCGCGAGTGACTGCCTGAGTTACCGAAAAGAGAGCGGCCGGATGGCCTTCGTTCGCCAGGTGTTCCAGGGCAAGTTCAACGCTGACCTGGAATTTGCGGGCGACCCTCCCTACCTGGTTTCATTCCAGGCGGGCTCCTTCCGCGAGGACTCCGTCCGGCGAGGCGCCAAGGCCGCGAAGATCACTCAGGTCCAGGTCTCGCTCACCCCGGGGAAGGTACGAACCAAGCCGGGCGAGCGCTTCCGCGAGGCGAGGCAGGCGGTCGATTTGACTCAAGCCGAGATCATCGTCGCCGTGGGGCGCGGCATCAAGTCGCGCGAAAACATCGAGCTGGCCAAGAAGCTGGCCGACGCGCTGGGCGCGGAAATCGGCGCCTCGCGGCCCATCTGCGACGGCGGCTGGCTGCCCATGGACCGCCAGATCGGCAGCTCGGGCCAGACCGTGGCTCCCAAGCTTTACCTCGCCCTCGGCATCTCGGGCGCCATCCAGCACCAGGTCGGCATGAAGGGCTCCCGCACTGTGGTCGCCATCAACAAGGACAAAGAAGCGCCCATCTTTGACGTCGCCACCTACGGAGTGGTGGGCGACCTGTTCGAAATTGTCCCGCCGCTGATCGAGGAAATCAAAAAAGCAAAGGGCGGTTAAGCCTTACCGCTTCGGGACCCACACGAACGCCGCCCGGCCCGTCTTAACGGACATAGCGAATGGTCACAGCATGGGACCCCCGAACCTACCTGTTCGGTGTCGCTTCCCGCCTTCCATAATACCGTTGGTCAGCCTTGGCCCCGCCCTCGAGGTATAAATGATTCCCAGGGAAAAACCGTTCAAACTCGGAATCTGCCTGGGAAGGCGAGCGTTCCTTCAGATCTGAGGCTACCTCGAAAAACGCCGATGGCGGCTCACCCTCGGCCACAAACAGCACTTCTCGCACATTGTAGGCAGAGGGACCGTTCTTCGGGCCCATCTCGGACCTGTCGTACAGTGGGTAGCAGCCGAGTGCCGGAGCCCGCCACTCCTCGGTACGGACGGACTGATTGTCCGGGAGAGGGAGCTCTGTGGACCAACGGACGACAGCGTATCCCAGAATCGTTTTCGTAGGTGCATTCACGGCAGCGCCGCAGTTCAAAGCGGGTCGGGTCAACAACTCGATCTGCTCCTTTCCCATGGGCATAGTAACCGCAGAACCCGTCGCAGGCTCGACCATGACATCAACGCCAGCGGAAACATTGAGGATCTTTCTGAGATATTCCCAGCCGGACCGGTCAGGAAGCTCCTTCCTAAACACGTCCACCTGCGATCGGTCGCGCCTCACCGCGTGCAGAATGTCCTCCCTCGTGAAGATGCTCCCGTCTGGCTTGTAACGAGTTTCAGACAGGGTCGCGACGAATGATCTCGCGGGCGAGTCCTGAGATCGCACTTTCGCCGCTCTAAACGCCAAGAACGTCACGATGAACACACCAGCCGTTAGACTCACTACATAGATGGCTCTTCGCATGTTCTGCCTCCCTCAACTTCATACTATATACTATCAATCAAAAATTTTTTAGCTTCCAAGCCCCCATGTTACTGGTTCGGCAGAGCGGACTGCCATCCGGTGTGTCTCATCCCCTACGGATTAATCTTGGCAGCCAGAAGGGTAAAATGGCGGTGGCTCGCGGGCGAACTGCCACCTCAGTCCTAAACCACCCTTGTCCGCCTCCGCCTTTGCCAGCCTCTCCTGAGCTCGGCCGAAACCCGTGCGCCACAACCTCACGAGCACCCGGAGTTGCAGGCATCAACGCAACTGAAGGTAAGGCCGCAGGCCGCCGCGACGCCGCTGCCGCATCCCTGACCGGAGCATTGCGAAACATGACAGAGCGAATTTGGGCAGGCAGAGTCGTAGAAGCATGACGTAGAGCTCGGGTTCCCGCTTGCTTGCATGAATGGACAGGCCTCGCCACTTTCGACACCGGAAAAGGCGCCACCCAATGCTACCGCTAATAGCCACAGGAGCAGCAGCCAATGTTTCCGAAAATTCTGCATGATCCACCTCCAAAGGCCTTTGATTAAAGGCGACGAAGGATAAGTTAATCCCCCCCCCCGAAACGCAATCGGGTTTATACCCTAGTTCCGACTCCTCAGAATCCCGTAAGGCTCAATCCTACATTGCAGGCGTCGTCCTACGTCACCGTCCTTCCTGTATCGCAGCGGATCCCTTTGCGTGAAGAACTTGTCAAGGGATTGAATGACCTTACCGCTTCGGGACCCACACGAACGCCGCCCAGCCCGTCTCAAGCGGTTTGCAACTCTGGCAGTCCACTTGCTTGATCGTCTGACCACGGCCGATGATGCGGCTCTGCGCGATCGAATCGATCTCTATCTGCGTTTCGAGCTTGCACCAGTTGACGATGCGCCGGTCGGGACCTTTACCCACCGTACAAGGCAGCAGGCTCTCCGAGGCTCCTACCCATTTCGAGCCGGTATAGCGGCACAGGGTGTGAAGATACGCTCCGTGCCGGGCCATATCCTCGGGAACGTTCACCCATTCGGCATGAAAGGCGTCTTTCTCAACCCAAACGCGGTATTCGTTTCCGGTGGTCTGCGACTTCCAGGTGCGGCGCCGAGCCTGCGAAGAACCGTCGAGCGCGAGCGCAGTCACCAACAGGCCGAAGGCGAATTTCGACGCTTTTTGTAGTGGTTTCAAGCTTCCACCCCTGCCTCGCGTTCAACCCGTTCAGCGGGCGAGACGCCCGCGCTCCCAGGCATTTCGCCCAGTCGCTGAAAGCCTCCGCTGCCTTAAGGAACTGGCTGTTGCCGATGTTATAACCACCTCGACTTGACTAAAGTTATCGTAAACCTCACAATTGTAAGGCATGAAGGTATTCATAGGATGAAGTCAGCTTTCCCGATCTTCGCTTCCATTCTACTGCTTCTCATCGGAGGCCAGGTCTACTGGATCAGGCGTCTCGGCGCTTGGAGCCGAAGGCTGATTGCGAGCAGCGCGACGCGCAAATGGCTTGGTCTGAGTGTGCTCGCGGCGTTGATTCTATTGTTCGCCTCCAACTTCGGCTGGCTGGGACGGCGCCCCAGCTCCACTCATATGACGCTCAAAGACGTTCTAGTGACAGCGCCCTTTGCCTGGTGGGCTTTCAGCTCGATGGTGGCCTTCGCCGTCGTCATCATCTTCTGGGTTGTCGACCGCATCGCGCGTGCGGCGGGCTGGACTTACCGGAAGCTGCGCGCTCGGTTCTCCGAGCGGGGTCCGAGCGACTCTCTGGCCTCGCCGGTGCGGCGGCGATTCCTCGAGCGGACCGCCCTAGCGGTGAGCGCGGTACCCTTCGTCGCCAGCGCCTACGGGCTCGTCTACGGTCGCGTGGACCTTGAAACCACCCAGAAGCGGATCGGCCTGCGCCGCCTTCCAAAGGCGTTCGAGGGTTTTCGCGTCGCTCAGCTTTCCGACTTCCACATCGGGCCCTTCATGAGCGAAGAGCAGATTCGCAAGTACGTGGCCATCGCGAACGGGTTCAAGCCCGACCTCGTCGTGGTCACCGGGGATTTCGTCACCTGGGACCCCTCGACGCAAGGGGCGGCGGTCCAGGCCGTATCCGGCCTCAAGGCGCCCTTCGGCGTCTACGGCTGCTTAGGGAATCATGAGGCGTGGACCTACATCGAGGCCTCTATCACGCAGCTTTTCGCCGCCGAGGGTATCCGAATTCTCCGGAAGGAGCGCGCGCCGATCGAGGCCCAGGGGGAGACGCTCAATCTGATCGGAGTCGACTTCCAGACCCACTCGCGCTCTCGCATGGCTCCCAAGGGTGAGCATTTCGTGCGTGAGTATCTTGAGGGCGTTGAGGACTTGGTGCTGGCGGGCGCCGTCAATATCCTGCTGACCCACAACCCCAACGCCTTCGACCGCGCCGCCGAGCTGGGGATCGATCTGAGCCTCGCCGGCCACACCCACGGCGGGCAGGTCGCGCTCGAATTTGTCCACCGCAACATTTCGCCCAGTCGTTTGGTCACCTCCTACGTCAAGGGATGGTTCCGGAAAGGCGACGCGCAGCTTTACGTCAATAGCGGCATCGGAACCATCGGCGTCCCCATCCGGATCAACGCTCCCCCGGAAATCACAGTTTTCGAGCTGGTGCGGGAAGCGTAGTCCGGAGCGCGGGCGTCCCGCCCGCCGGTCCTTCTTTAACCTTTAAGACCGAAACAGCGGCCAAGATGGCCGCGCTCCCAGCCCGCCGCTACTTGTTCTTCAAGTCTTCGGGCATATCGCTCAGCCGCCCCAGCATCTCGTAGGTTCGCACGATAGCGTGGTCCACCATGCGCTCTCCCGCCCCCACTTCCACCCAGGTAGTGGCGCTGGCCGTCCCGTATCCGCCTTCCGAGGCGGCGTGAATCGTGGGGAAATAGCCGTAGTATCCGTTGGCGTATCCCAGGAAAAAAGCGTCAGGCGCGGGGCAGCGGCCGCGCCAGTTGACCTGGAAATCGACGAAAGGCTCGCCCGGCATGGTCATGAAAGCGATCCGCTTGTTGATGAGCAGAGTCGTGACAGACATCGCGACTTCCGGTTTGATCGCGGGCGCGTAGTTTTTGAGGATGTCAGCGCCGTAGGCCGCGAGCAGCGCCTGCCGGAACCTGTCCGGATTCCAACGCAGATGGAAGGTCAGCGTGTCCTCGACGAACTGGACGCTCGCTTCGGGATGGGCTTCCGTGCGGATTGAGTTGGCCACCCGCGCAGCCTCCTCGCCCAGGCGCTGCCCGGTCCAGTCGCGCCATTTCACCGTATCCTCCTGGCGGGGAATGGTAGCGTAATACGGGTTGATGTCTCC
Source organism: Acidobacteriota bacterium (assembly GCA_003224635.1). Classification (GTDB taxonomy): domain Bacteria; phylum Acidobacteriota; class Terriglobia; order UBA7540; family UBA7540; genus QHZK01. The sequence continues at coordinate 8,172 of QHZK01000071.1, forward strand.
GGGCGCGCCCTGCAGGAAAAAACAGAGAGGCTTGGTTCCGCCAGCCTGCTCCAATTGGCTTTCCACCGTTGCGGTCATCACGCCCGGAAAGTCGGCCGAATACTCGAGGTTGTCCGCGCCAAAGACGACCGGATGGCAAGCGTAATTCACCAGGACCGCGAGCGGCTTTCCGTCCGCTGTATCGACCCGCAGGACTGAGACCGTGGGGTCGATGGGCGAGGTCGGCACCTTGGTGGGATTGCTCCAGAACATGGTCACGGTCCCGTCCGAGTTCACGCGGCGCCGGTTGTAGCCGATGTAGGCGACTCCGTGGCCGGCGCCCAGTCGCGCCTCGACGGCGCGCTGGTGCGCTTCGTCGATGGCCGCCTCAATCTTGTCGAGATCGGCGGTCTCCCAGGCGGGGACCTGGCCCGACGGGTACTCGTCCTGGATCACGGGCCCGGCGTGGGTGTGTGACGCCACGACCAGCAGGTAAGAAATGCCGCTCGACTTTCTGGCCGCCTCGCGCAGGCGCGCGAGCGAGGCCGGGCCAAACGCGCGTCCGAGATCGAGCGCGACCAGGGCCAGGCGCGTTTCACCCGCTTCGAGCACCAGCACGCGCGCATAGAGAGGGTCGAGGGTCGCCTTCGAGGGCGTCAGGCGGTCGAAGTAGCCCCACATCAGCACGCCCGTGGGCGGCGTGATATCGACCTTGGCCACGCCGGCCTTGAGTGGCGCGCCTTTCGCAGAATGTGACATAAGGCAAAGCGCAAGGGTCAAGATGCGGAGGTGCAGGCTCCGCGATTTGAGCAGGTTCCTCAATCGGCGCTGGTGCATGGGTTATTCATGCTCCTCCTGGCGTGATCTCGGTTGCTAACATACCAGAGTTGGGGGTTTCTCAGCGTTGTTTTGATTCCGTGCTGAGGCATATGCGCGCGCCTTTTGCGCGAGATGCCCTCGCACAGAGAGCGCAGCAAGCGGCGCTCCTGCCTGAGTTCCGCCTTTGCGCCTTCGCGCCTTGGCGTGAGATTATTCCTCTTGAGATGGGAGCGAGACAGCCGGAGCCTTGGGCCAATTCGCGGTTCATGAAGGCCTGCCGCCTCGAGCCCACCGATGCGACGCCGGTCTGGCTGATGCGCCAGGCGGGGCGATACATGAAGGAGTATCGCGACCTGCGCGCACGCGTGCCCTTCCTCGACCTCTGCAAGGATCCCGGCCTGGTCACCGAACTGACCGTCAAGGCGGCGAAGCGCCTGGGCGTGGACGCGGCCATCATCTTTGCGGACCTCCTGCTCATCGCGGAACCGCTGGGCTTCAAGGTCGAATACGACCAAGGCGAAGGACCCTCGGTGCGGCCCGCGCTGCGCGAACCCGCCGACTTGAAGCGTCTGCGCGAGGTGAACCCTGAGGAGTCGCTGGGCTACCTCTTCGAAGCAATCCGCCGGACTCGCGCCGCGCTTGACCCTGAAACGCCCCTCCTTGGATTTACGGGCGCCCCTTTCACGCTGGCGTCGTATCTAATCGAAGGAGGCGGGTCGAGAAGTTACCGGCACACCAAGAGCCTGATGTACCGCGACCCTGGAGCCTGGCGCTTCCTCATGGAGCACTTGGCCCGCAACGTTGCGAGCTACATCAACGCTCAGGTCGCGTCCGGAGTTCAGGCGGTGCAGATTTTCGATACCTGGGTCGGTTGCCTGGGCCCCGCCGACTACCGCCAGTTCGTTCTCCCCTACACGCGCATGCTGATCGAAGGCATCGCACCCGGCGTGCCGGTGATCCATTTTGGCGTCGGCACGGGCATGCTCCTCGAAGCCATGCGGGAGGCGGGCGGGCACATCATTGGGCTCGATTCTCACGTCGAGCTGGGCCAGGCTTGGGCGCGGCTCGACCAGGGGCCGGGCAGGCGCGTCGGCGTGCAGGGCAATCTGGACCCGACCGTGCTCTTTGCCCGGCTGCCTTATATCCGCGAGCGCGTGAACAGAATTCTGGAGCAGGCAGGCGGCCGCCCCGGACATATCTTCAACCTCGGTCACGGGATTCTGCCCGAGACTCCGGTCGATCACGTGCTTGCCCTGGTCGACTATGTACACGAATTGAGCCGCCGAGGACGTGGAGGGGGAGAGAAGTAACGGAACCCAATCGGCCTAATGGGCGCGATTATCGAAAGAAGCACTGCAATTTGGTAACATTTCAGGTGCGAGCGTAGCGTTTTCACCACATTCGGTGCGATTACCGCTCTCGTTACGCGTGATTTGGAAAGTCAGGAATGTAAACGATGGGTGAAGTTCGGGTGAAAGTCCGGCTCACAAACGCGAGCGACGAGGCGCTGGCGCGTCGCGGGCAGTTGCCCGGCGACCAGGTTCGGTCTTACGAGGCTGATGCTCTCGTCGACGCCGGCGCAGTGTCCCTCATAATACCGGCGCGTGTCATGCAGCAGCTTGGCTTGATGACACATTACCAACGCACAGTGACGTATGCCGACGGGCGCAGAGAACGCGTTGGAGTCGCTGAACCTGTGATCGTGCAAATTGATGGGGGTACGACCTCAGAAGACGCACTGGTGCTAGGCGACGAAGTGTTGGTGGGTCAAACAGTGCTGGAAAAGCTGGATCTAGTCGTGGACAGTCTTAACAGGCGTGTCATGCCCAATCCGGCCCACCCTGAGGGGCCGGTCGTCAACGTGAAGCGAATTTCCCAGGCTCCTTTTTTGCTCTCGATGCCCGCCGGAAGATGACGGCTTTCATGGCTGAGCAAAACACTGGAACCCGCCGCGCCGACCGTTGGGGGGTCCTGCTGCTGGCGCACGGCGCGCCGGACAAGCTGGAGGACGTCCCCGAGTTCCTGCTCAACGTGCGCGGCGGGCGACCGCTGCCGGAGGCGGCCGTAGCGGAGGTCGTCGAGCGCTATCGCCGCATTGACGGCGGCTCGCCGCTGCTCGAGCATACCAACCGGCAGGCCGAGGCGTTGGCCACAGTGCTCGGCCATACTGTCTATGTCGGCATGCGGAACTGGAAGCCGTTCATCCGGGACAGCGTCCACCGGCTGGGCGAGGATGGACTGCAGCGTGTGGTGGCCGTGTGCCTGGCGCCGCAGAACTCCCGCACCAGCGTAGGCCTCTACCGTAAACACCTGGAGGAAGCCGCCGGCGCGGTGGTTCCCCGCGTGCGCGTTGAGTTCGTCGAGAGCTGGCACGACAACGCGGACCTGATCGAGGCCTTCAAGCAAAGAGCGATCGCTGCCTTAACGAGCGCGCAGGCTGCGGCAGGCGGGCCGGTCCCGGTTATCTTCACCGCCCACAGCGTGCCGGAAAAGACCATCGCCGCCGGAGACCCCTACGAGGCGCAGGTGAAGGAAACGGCTGCGCTCGTCGCCGGGGCGTTGTCGCTGGCGGACTGGACCGTCGCCTTCCAAAGCCAGGGAATGACCGCTGAGCCGTGGATCGGGCCCACCGTCGAGTCGACAATCGATAAGCTTGCCGCCCAGGGCCACAAGCACGCGCTGATCGCCCCCGTCGGATTCGTCTGCGACCACGTGGAAATCCTTTACGATATCGACGTGGTCTTTCGCGAGTATGGCAGGGCCAGAGGCATGACGGTGTGGCGATCGGAATCGTTGAATGACCATCCGCTGTTGATCCGGGCGCTGGCCTCGGTCGTCAGGGCCGCGATTCGGAAGTCAGAAGTCAGAAACCAGAAGTCAGAAGTTAGGAGTCAGGAGTCAGAATAGGAGTCAGGAGCCGGGAGTCAGGAGATCGCAGAACCTTCACACTGACCACGAGGGACGAGTTGCAAATCAAGGCGTGACGCTCGTCTGAGATCGAACCCAGACGGCTAATTCTGGCACTTGGATTCTGACTCCTGACTTCTAGTTTCTGACTTCTGTTTTCTGCTGACTGCCGACTGCACTCCGGGGAGAGTGGCTTGACTGGTTCCAGAGACGCCAAGCTGCGGGTCGCCGTGCTGGGCGGCGGCATCACGGGTCTGGCTGCCGCTTACACTCTCGCTCGGGCGCGTGAGCGCGGCGCACCTATCGAAGAGTTTCTGATCGAGGGAAGCAGCCGGCTCGGCGGCGCGATCCTTACCGAGCAGGTCGAGGGATTCCTGGTCGAGGCGGGTCCGGACTCGTTTCTCGCCGAAAAGCCGGAAGCGGCATCGCTGTGCCGGGAACTGGAATTGGGCGAGTCCCTGATCGGCTCGAACGACCGCGAGCGCCGCACCTACATTCTGCACAGGGGACGGCTGGTGCCGCTTCCCGACGGGTTGATGCTGCTCGCGCCCACCCGCCTCTGGCCCATGGTCACGACGCCTCTGCTCCCGCTGGCGAGCAAGGTGGCTCTCGCGGCGGAATGGTTCACTCGGCCCGGGTCCGGCAGCGCGAAACTGGCTTCCGAGGACAGCGATGAAAGTGTGGCGAGTTTTGTGCGCCGGCATTTCGGGGATGCCATGCTCGAGAACATCGCCGACCCCTTGCTGGCCGGAATTTTCGGCGGCGACACAGCTCGTCTAAGCGTTCGGTCCGTTCTGCCGCGGTTCCGGGAGATGGAACAAAAGTACGGCAGCCTCACCCGCGCCGCAATGGAAGCAAGGAAACAAGGGAGCAAAGGGGCAGCGCACACGTCCCGCTCGGGCGAACCGGCGCCGCTCTTTATGACCTTGAAAGAAGGCCTCGGAACGCTGGTCGGGCGGCTGAGCGAGCGCCTCGCCGGCCGTCACCTGCGCCTGAAGGAAAGAGTGGCGAGCATTGAGCCACTGACTGCGGCCGATCGAGCAGCCACCGGGTCGATTGCTCCCGGATACAAGATTCGCTGCGAAGGAGGCGGCGT
>QHZK01000433.1:0-3852 GCA_003224635.1 Acidobacteriota bacterium
TATTGACAGAACAAAGCGCGCGCCAGTATATAGCAATAGACAGCGTGGGGAAAGTAAAGGAAACACCAGCGGGTCATCGATTGGCGAGGTGCCGAAAATGACCGACACGGACGGCGGACTGTGAGTCAATGAAATCTCTCGGACTATGTTTGCTTATGACCTTGGGTGTTGTATTCATCGAATCCGTTCCGTGCGACGCGGCGCAGGCGAAAGCGCGTCGCCGCGCGCCGGCTTCGGGTGTTGAGAGCAGGCAAAGCGCGGGACCGCTCGCGACGATAGGACCCGTTATCGAGAAGGCGATCAAGGACGGCAAGTGCCCCGGCGCAGTGGTCCTGATCGGCGCCAAGGGCAAGGTCGTATATCGGAGGGCTTTCGGGCGGCGGGCAATCGTGCCGAGGCCGCTGCCGATGCGGATGGACACCATCTTCGACCTCGCATCGCTGACCAAGGTAGTCGCCACCACCACGGCGGTGATGCAACTGGTCGAGCAGGGGAAAATCCGGCTCGAACAGCCTGTCACGGATTACTGGCCCGAGTTCGGCTCGAACGGCAAAGGCGAGATCACGGTGCGCGAGCTGATGGCGCATTATTCCGGCTTGCGCGGCGACCTGGACCTGAAGCTGCCTTGGTCAGGATACGAAACGGCGCTCAGGATGATCGTCGCCGAGACCCCGATCGCCCCGCCCGGGACGCGCTTCATCTACAGCGACATTAATTATGAAACGCTGGGCGAGCTGGTGCGGCGAGTCTCCGGCCAGCCGCTCGACGTGTATTGCCGGGACCGCATTTTCAAGCCGCTGGGCATGAAGAGCACGATGTTCCGGCCCCCGACAAGCTTGCGCTTGCGGATCGCGCCCACCCAGTATCAATCCGGCCACTCGGGGAAAATGCTCTGGGGCGAAGTCCACGACCCGACGGCCTACAACATGGGCGGCGTGGCCGGCCACGCCGGACTCTTCTCCACCGCTGACGACCTCGGCATTTTCGCCCGGATGCTTTTGAACGGCGGAAGCTACGACGGTGTTCACATCTTGCGTCCGGTGACGGTGGACAAGATGACGACGCCGCAGACGCCGTTCGGGAAGATGGCGGTGCGCGGGCTCGGCTGGGACATCGACTCGCCCCTCGCCTCGAACCGAGGCGACCTGTTCCCTGTCGGCTCCTTCGGCCACACCGGCTTCACGGGGACGTCGATCTGGATTGATCCGTTTTCGAAAACTTACGTCATCCTGCTTACGAACGCGGTTCACCCGACCGGCGAAGGCAACGTCGTTCCGCTGAGGGCCCAGGTGGCGGACATCGCGGCCGCCGCTTTTGCTCGCGCCCCGACTAAGGAAGAATTGGATAGCCGGATGTCCTCTACCGGATACTGGGAGATCGTGAACAGCTATCGCGCCGAGGCGGCGCATTCCGACAACGTGCAGACGGGTATCGACGTCCTCGAGTCCGAAAATTTTGCCCCTCTCGCCGGCCGTCGCGTGGCGCTGATTACCAACCACACCGGACGTGACCTTGAGGGGCGTCGCACTGTCGATCTGCTGAATCACGCGACCGGCGTGAAACTGGCCTCGATCTTCAGCCCGGAGCACGGCCTGTTCGGCGTCGCCGACGAGCGTGTGCCCTCGATCATCGAGCCGAGCCTTGGCCTGCCCGTCTACAGCCTTTATGGGGAGACCGAACGCCCGACCGACAAAATGCTCGAGGGCGTGGACGCACTCGTTTACGACATCCAGGACGCGGGCGTCCGCTTCTACACCTACGTCACCACGCTCGGCTACTCAATGGAGGCCGCGGCGCGTAAGGGAATTCCGTTCTACGTTCTCGACCGCCCGAACCCTATCGGCGGCATCCTGGTTGAAGGCCCCGTGCTCGACCCCGACCTTAAGTCTTTCGTCGCCTACTTTCCGCTGCCCGTCCGTCACGGCATGACGATCGGGGAGCTGGCGCAAATGTTCAACCAGGAAAACCGCCTGGGCGCGAGACTCCAGGTGATCAAGATGCACGGCTGGCGGCGCGCGGACTGGTACGACCAGACTGGCCTCGCGTGGGTGAATCCGTCGCCGAACCTGCGCAGCCTCACCGAAGCAACGCTCTATCCCGGCGTCGGCATGATCGAAGGCGCCAACCTGAGCGTCGGCCGCGGCACCGACACGCCGTTCGAGGTCCTGGGCGCGCCGTGGATCGGTTCAAAGAAACTCGCCGATTATCTGAACATGCGCCGCATTCAGGGCGTGCGCTTTTCCGCCTACGATTTCACGCCGCGCGAGAACCGGTTCAGGGGGGAACTCTGCCACGGGGTCCGGATCGACCTCGTCGATCGCGACGCGCTCGACGCGCCGGAGCTCGGAGTGGAGCTGGCCGGGGCGCTCTACAAGCTCTTCCCCCAGAGCTTCGAAATTGATAAGACGCTGCCGCTGGTGGGTTCGCGCGCCGTGCTGGACGAAATCAAGCGCGACCGCGACCCGCGACGCATCGCCTACTACTGGGAACAAGGGCCGCTTGAGCAGTTCCGCAAAATGCGCGCAAAATATCTGCTCTATCAGTAGCTGCTCGGCCGAAACGGAGGTGACGTGATGGCGCTTAGCTTCGCGACCGATATTCGACCGCTGTTCCGCGACACGCCCGACGTGGACTCGATGAAGGACTACGGCCTTGACCTGTCGTCCTACGCGGAGGTGAAGGCTCGGGCGCAGGACATCTACGCGACACTGGAGGATGGGAGTATGCCGTGCGACGGCGCGTGGCCCGAAGACCGCGTGGCGCGGTTCAAGCGCTGGATAGATGAAGGCATGGCTCCGTGAGACCGCAACGACCCCCGGGCCCTCTCCTTAGCAGGGGGAGCATAACGAGCGAAGCGAATGGTTAACCAACTAGACACGGCCCGTTCGTTCTATTGCCTCAAGCTGTTGGCGGCGGTAGTATAGTCCAGGAAACGCCGACGTAGCAGGCGGAGAGTCACTCGGATGCGGGCAAAGTTAAGGGGGGAAGATGAAGCGAACTTCTATCGAAGTTCTCTGTGCAGCGTCTTTGATAGCTGTTCTGTTCCTGGGGAGCATTCCGCCGGGCGGCGGCACCCTCTACGCAAAGCACAAGGGCGAACAGGCCGATCCAGACGATGCCACTTCGCGTCTTTTTCAGTTGCTCGACTCGGCGCGCGACGGGAAGCTGGCGGACTATTACCTCCTCGCCGACCTCTACAAAGACCCAAACAAGCCCGACGACGAATACCGGCACGTCCTCCGGGTCAACTACGATAAGAGCCGCGGCTTTGGCAAGTTGAACGTGTGGGTGCGCAGCGTGGGTAAAATGACTCCGCAGCAGCTCGAGACCTACACGCCCAAGCAGATCTACGACTTCGCCGAGACCGACCAGGAGAAATACGTCAAGACCAGCGCCGGCCAGTTTGGGACTCCGGGCGACGTCTACCTTCGCTCCAGCCAAGACGGCCCCCTGGCAACTGCGCCTGTCACCGACGAGGTGCGCAAGTCGTACGGTCTTTTTGTTACCGAGTACTTGTTGCCAGCCTTGCAGAAGAAGTGATGAAGTTCAGAAGTCAGAAGTCAGAAGTCAGAAGTCAGAATACTGCTTCGTTGTCTAGATGTCTGTGTGCTGACCGACGTCGCGGGCCAGGCTCTTCGCGAAACCAACTTTTCTCCGAAAGGCGATGTTCATAGCCATTCTGAGTCCTGACTCCTGACTTCTGACACCCGATCCCATCCCTGACCCCTACTTCGCCTGTTCCCAGATGCGCTCGAACTCGCTTTCGTACCGCGCCGCGACTGCCGGTTCCGAGAGAAAGAGCGCGTTCTCGAAGTTGTACCGGTCGGCGCTGATGGTCCAGTTGAAGCTTCC
>QHZK01000433.1:4002-6465 GCA_003224635.1 Acidobacteriota bacterium
CGGCGATCTCAGGCTGGGTCAGGTCATACATGCTCAGGTGGATCGACTTTTGGGAATGATTGATCGCGGCGATGATGCGCTCGGCGATGCGGTCGCCGTCCGAGAAGTACGGACCTTCGACTCGCGCGCCTCCGGGAGTGGCGACAGGCGTGAAGGACGGCACTGGGGTCCGCAGCCATCGCGAAAGACGCGAGGAAAGACTGCCAACGACCACTAGAACTAGTAGCAGGATTCCGGCGAGCGGGAGCTTGGCGCGTTTCATAGAGCCAGGAGTCAGAAGTTAGAAGTTAGAAGTCAGAATGGCTCCGAACGTTGCTTTTCGGAGACCAGTTGGTTCCACCAAGGCTTCTGACTTCTAACTTCTCACTTCTCGCTTCTCGCTTCTCGCTTCTCGCTTCTAGCTTCTAGCTTCTAGCTTCTAGCTTCCCACTCCTTGCCGCTCCCGACCGGCGAGGATATCATGTGGCCCCATGAGCGTAACACGTCGCAGCTTCCTGGGCGCGATGACCGCGGCCGCCGGGCGCCGGGTGCTGGGCGCAAACGACCGCGTCCAAGTCGGATTCATTGGCTACGGGCTGATCGGAGCGCAGCACGTTTACGATTTCAAGAGCCAGCACGACGTGGACCTCGCGGCGCTGTGCGATGTGTACGAACCTCGTCTCCAGGAAGGACTGGCGGCCTGTGGTCCGCGCGCGAAGGGCTACCGGGATTTTCGACGGCTGCTCGACGACAGGGATATCCAGGCGGTCGTCATCTCGACCCCCGACCACTGGCACGCCTTGATGACCATCATGGCCTGCGCGGCCGGCAAGGATGTCTACGTCGAAAAGCCGCTGACCCTGTTCGTTCAAGAAGGCCGGTGGATGGTGAACGCCGCGCGGCGCTATCGCCGGTGCGTCCAGGCTGGAACGCAGCAGCGCAGCGGGAAGCATTACCAGGATGCGGTCGGGCTCCTGCGCGGCGGGCACATCGGCAAGGTCCACAGCGTCCGCATGGGTTTTTTCCGCAACGTCATGCCCGGTTTCGGCGCACCACGCGATTCCGATCCGCCGCCCGGTATGGATTACGACCTGTGGCTTGGCCCTGCGCCCGTGCGTCCTTATAACAAGAATCGCTCGCTTTATCACTTCCGCTGGTTCTGGGACTACTCCGGCGGGCAGATGACCAACCTCGGCGCGCACGAGATCGACGTGGTGCACTGGGCGATGCAGGTGAAAGGACCGGCGGCGGTTTCTTCATGCGGCGGGCGCTTCGTTCTCCAGGATAACGGCGAGACGCCCGACACGCAGGACGCCCTGTTCGAGTATCCCGGATTCACCGTGGTCTGCTCGATCCGCGAGGCGAGCCTCGGGCGGGGCTTGGGCGAGGGCCTCCAGTTCTTCGGAACGAAGGGCAGCATGACCCTCTCGCGCAGCGGATACCAGGTGTTCGCTGATAAAAAGGCGCCGCCGGAAAACCAAATCCCCGTGTTCAGGGGACACCCGGCCGGCGGTCCCGAGCGGCGTCCGGGCAGCGGCCCGGACCTCTGGACGGAGACTCGCGTCGAGCGCGCGTCGAACTCGCTGCTTGACTCGCACGTCCGGAATTTTCTCGATTGCGTCAAGTCCCGAGAACGGCCCGTCGCCGATGTGGAAGACGCCCATCGCACGGCGACGGCTTGCCATCTGGCCAATATCTCCCTGCGCGTGGGCCGGAAGGTGCGCTGGGATTCCGAGAAGGAAGAGATTGTGGATGACCGCGAGGCCTCGGCTCATCTCGTGCGCCCTTACAGGAAGCCCTGGGATGACGTCCTGGACTCATTGAATCATTGAGTCATTGAGTCATCGGGTCATTGATTCAGCGGCGGGCACGGTCGTTCCATCAGGTGACCCGCCGTTGCGAGTGGCCGATTGAATCGCAGAAGCTTCTTGACTGCTCTTAGCGCGCCCGCCAGTTCGAGGCGCCTCGTGTGGCGGCCCGCCGCGTGGCTGCCTGCAGGCCCGCCGCACACGAGCATGGGCGTTTGCGTCTACTCTTTCGGCTATCGCCGCCCGAAATCCGCATACGAGTTCCTCGAGTACGGTCACGAGCTCGGCGCGGGAGGCGTGCAGATCGGGCTCGATTCACTGGAACCCGACTATACGCAGAGGATAAGGCGGCGCGCCGAGCAACTGGATATGTATATCGAGGTCATCGCGGACCTGCCCTCGGAGGACCCGAGCGGATTCGAGCGCAAAGTGCGAGCGGCAAGAGAAGCCGGCGCGCTCTGCCTGCGGGCGGCGTGCCTGAGCGGCAGGCGATATGAGACGTTTTCGACGCTCGAGGAGTGGAAAAGATTCGTCACCGAGTCAAAACGCAAGATCGCGCGGGCGCTCCCCGTCCTCGAGAAGTATCGGATGCCGCTCGGTCTTGAGAACCACAAGGACTGGACCGCCGAAGAAATGGGCGCGCTGCTCAAGGAGTACAGCAGCGAGTATCTCGGCG
>QHZK01000445.1 GCA_003224635.1 Acidobacteriota bacterium
TACCCAGCCAACATGGGACCCCGGCCGCTTCGGCCAGGTCGTGGGCCTGGCGCGCGGTCGAGAGCCCTCCCATGCGCTGCACTTTGATATTCAGGATGCGGGCGCTGCCAAGCCGGATGATCTCGCCAATCGATTCCAGGCTGTCCGCCGATTCGTCCAGGCAGACCGGCGTGCGGAGACGGCGCTGCAGTTCCGCGTGCTCGCCCAGCGCCTGGCGAGCGAGCGGCTGCTCGATCATCATAAGGCCCAGGCCGTCCAGCTCCTCGAAGACCGGCCAGTCCTCCAGCCGGTACGCCGCGTTGGCGTCCACCATGAGGGAAATGTCTCCGAACCTCCGGCGAATCCCGCACACCAACTCCACATCGCGCCCCGGTGCAATCTTGATTTTGATTCGCCGATAGCCTTGGGCCAGGAATCTTCCGACGCGATCGAGCAAGTGATCGAGCGTCGCCATCAGGCCGATGGCTGCTCCCGATTCGAGCGGGCGGTCCTTGCCTCCAAGCACCGCCCACAGCGGCCTCGTGTTTCGCTTTGCGTAGAGGTCCCAGACTGCGCCTTCGATTCCGGCTTTCGCAAAAGGCTCGCCGGGAAATTCCGCCAAGCGGTCCCAACACCGGCGCGGGTCGAGCTCAGGCCGATCGAGGAAACTCGGGGCGAGGCGATCGACCAGAAAATCCCACGTGGCCTCAGGGGTCTCGGACGAGTAGAAGTTGCCGGGCATGGGTGAGGCTTCGCCCCAGCCGGTCTGCGAGTTCGACCCACCGGCGCCCTTCGCTTCAAGCTCGACCAGGATCGAGTCCCGGATCGAGACCTCACCACTCGAAATCCGAAAGGGCTCGTGAAGGGGCACTCGAATCCAGTGGAGTCGAAGGGCAGAGAGGGCTGAAGAACCAAACTTCGGATCCATCGAGGGATGAAAGCCGTGAACCTGTCATTCCGAGGAGCCGAAAGCGGTCCCTAACGAAGTGAGGGCGGAATCTCGTGAGTGTCATAATCACAGAGCGAGATTCCTCGCCACGTTTACCCTGAGCGCAATACAGAGATTCTTCGCTTCGCTCAGAATGACAAGCGACCTGGGAATGACACGGCCCGAGGAGGTTTTTCCGAAAGCTGCCAGCCTAGTTGGCCGTTACCCGGAGTCAGGCCGCGTTTCGGAGCATCAGGGCTCTGTTCGTCCGAGCTTTTCGGCCAGGGCGCGCTCGAGCCGTTCCCGCACGTCATGCGGCAGCGGCAAGGGCTCGGTGTTGCAGTAAATCTCGATGGTCTTGCGCGTGGTGTCGACCACGATTTTGCAGTCCTCGCAGCGCGCCAGGTGCTTGGCGAGTTCCTGCGCCAGGTCGGGCGCCAGTTCCCCATCCAGGAACTCGCAGAGGCATCGAATTACTTGCTTGCAGACCACGATCTCATCCTTTCCTGAAGTATCTGTTCAGCAGCTCGCGAGCTTGCAAGCGCGCCCGCAGCAAACGCGATTTTACCGCCGGGACCGAAAGGCCCATCATCTTTGCCGTCTCTTCGGTGGAGAAATCCTCCACGTCGCGCAATATAAAGACCGTGCGAAACTGGGGCTCCAGCCTCTGGACCGTCTGATTCAGTATTTTCCCGAGCTCCATCTTGGCGTAACGCTTTTCGGGATTGTCCGCCCAATCCTCTATTTCCCGAAGCACCGGGCTCTTTCCCTCGGCTTCAACCGGCTCGTCCAGCGAGACGGTGTTTTTGTCCGAGGACCGCTTGCGCAGCCTCATCAGAGCTTCGTTCACCCCAATGCGGACCAGCCAAGTGTAGAAGCGCGAGTCTCCGTGGAACTGGTCCAGTTTCGTGTAGGCCTTGAGCAGCGTCTCCTGCAAGACGTCCTCGGCGTCCTGCTGATTTCCCGTGATGTTGAGGGCCAGACGGTAGATGTAACGGTCGTATTGCTTGACCAGCGTTGTGAACGCCTCGGCGCTGCCCGCCCGAGCTTCGGCGACCAGGGTGGGTTCGTTTTCGAGGTGCGTGGGCATTTGTGCCTCGTTCGGTCGCGCTCGAAAAGGGAGACGGCTGTCGGCTGACGCGCCTAGGCCGGATAGCCCTGCGGCATTCGCGTTCGGAGACCAGAATAGTTAGTGCGCAGAGAGTAGTCAAGATTTATCGGCGCCAACCTGTTATTGAAAGTAGAACCCAAGGATGCCCCGGGTCTCGACCGGGACGGTCCTCCCTCCCTTTCTTAGATGAATCCACGTCCTCCCAGATTCAGACGCTCGGAATGTTCACGGACATCGGGCCCGGCCAGGCGTCATCTGGATTGTTCACAGGAGGCGAGGCTTCGCGGAAGGGCTCGGACTTATCCGGGCAGCAGGCGCTCTGCCTCATCCTTCCCGCGTCATGGCTGAAGGCCACCCAGGGTCAGGGTTGCATGACGCGTTCCACCTCAAAAACGCCGTTGATCCTTTTGAGCGATGACACAATCTGCTCGAGGTGGTGCAGGTCCACGATGTCGAGCGTCACCTCGATCGAGGCTTTGTTGTCGCCGGTGCGGGCCTCGATATTCTGGATGTTGGACCGGACGCCGCTGATCGCCGAAGTGACGTCGGCCAGCATCCCCTGCCGGTCCTCGGTCCGCAGGGTCAGCTTGACCGGATAGAGCGTGTACTTCGGCCCCGCCCACTCCACGTCGATGCGTCGCTCGGCGTCGTACAGGAGGTTCTGAACGTTGGGGCAGGACTTCGAGTGGACGGCGATGCCTTTTCCGCGAGTGATGTAGCCGACGATCTCTTCGCCGCGGATCGGGTTGCAGCACTTGGCGCGGTAGACCAGCACGTCGTCATAGCCGTGCACCTGGATGGCCGCATCGCGGCTGAGGCCGAGGGCCCGCTTGATGGTGCTCGAAATCCGCGAAGGCTCACTGAACCGAACGGGGACGGAAGGAGCGAGCTTCGAAAGCACCTGCCGGGCTCCCAGCTTCCCGTAGCCGATGTCGGCATACAGATCGTCCACCTGCGCGCACCCGCAGTCGGAGGCCGCCCCCTGATACTCTTCCTCGGCGACCTTTTTCAGGCTCACTTCATACTTCCGCGCTTCTTTCTCCAGCAGCTTCTTGCCGATTTCGACCGCCCTCTGCCGCTGGGCCAGGTTGATCCAGTGTTTGATCTTGTCGCGGGCGCGCGACGTTTTGACCAGCGCCAGCCAGTCGCGGCTGGGCGTGTGATTGGGCCGCGTCTGAATCTCGACAATATCGCCGTTCCGCAGCTTGTACTTCAAGGGCACGATGCGTCCGTTGACTTTGGCGCCGACGCAGTGGTGGCCCACCTCCGTGTGGATGGCGTAGGCGAAATCGATCGGCGTGGCGTCGCGCGGCAGGACGATCACCTTGCCCTTGGGCGTGAAGGCGTAGGCCTCTTCGGGATACAGGTCGATGCGGAGGGTGGAGAGAAATTCGCTCGGGTCGCGCATCTCCTGCTGCCATTCCACCAGGTGGCGCAGCCACGCGAAGCGCTCCTCGTCCTGCTGGGCCAGGGGCCGGCCGTCCTTATATTTCCAGTGCGCCGCAATCCCTTCCTCGGCCACGCGGTGCATCTCCTCGGTGCGGATCTGCACCTCGAAGGGCTGGCCGTGGGGTCCGATCACGGAAGTGTGCAGCGACTGGTACAGGTTGGGGCGGGGGATGGCGATGAAATCCTTGATTCGGCCCGGCACGGGCCTCCAAGTATTGTGGATGACGCCCAGAGCGGCATAGCAATTTTTCACGCTGTCGGTGAGGATGCGGATCGCCAGCAGGTCGTAAACCTGATCGATGTTGATGTGCTGCTTCTTGAGCTTCTGCCAGATGCTGAACAAGCGCTTGATG
>QHZK01000446.1 GCA_003224635.1 Acidobacteriota bacterium
ACCTTGCGCCGGCTCTCGACCGCCTTTTTCACGTCCTCGAAGGCTTGCGGTTCGAGATGGCGAAACGCCAGGTCTTCGAGTTCGCCGCGAATTTTCCCCATCCCCAGCCGGTGCGCGATGGGGGCGTAGATTTCGATTGTCTCCCTCGCAATCCGTTCGCGCTTTTCGGGCGGCAGGTGCTCGAGCGTGCGCATGTTGTGAAGCCGGTCCGCCAGTTTCACCAGCACCACGCGAATATCGTCCACCATGGCCAGGACCATCTTGCGAAGGTTTTCGGCCTGCTGAACCTCTGGTGAAACGAACTCGATGCGGCTGATCTTGGTCACCCCTTCGACGATGCGCGCCACGTCGGGGCCGAATTCCTGACTGATGCGGTCAACGGTGGTGGGCGTGTCTTCGACCACGTCATGCAGCATGCCCGCCACCAGGCACACGACGTCCAGCTTCATGTCCGCCAGCACGTTGGCGACTGCGAGGGGGTGCGACACGAAAGGCTCCCCGGAGATCCTCGTCTGCGTCTTGTGCTCCGAAGCGCTGAATTCGTACGCTTTCCGCAGCAGGCTGAGGTCGTCCCCGGGGCGAGAAACCTGGACCTTCCGAACGATTTCTTCGAACTGCAACATACCCACCCGATTTCATTGTAGGGTACGCGCTGAGCGTAGTTCAAGCGGCCCGCATTGAGCCGCACACCTGCGGTCGAGTTCGAGCGGGGGTTGGCGGCGCCGGGCTTGGCCGTTATGGCGCAAGGTCCGCGTAAGCAGAAAGAAGCAGAAAGCGAAGTTGGCCTGTCTCTTTTACAAATTTTGTGGTAGCTTCTGGTGCGCTTAGGAAAGGTTCGGCCTTTCTTGTGGCACTGTCCTAATTTGCGGGCGTAGCGCCGGGCTTTAGCCCGGCATGTGCCGCCCCTTCGCTTCGCTCAGGGCAGGCTCTAAAGGGCGGCGCTACAGGACGGAGGAGCGTATGAAGGGGCGTACGATTGGTCCGGTTTACCTGACCGTTTTCCTCGCCACGAGTCTTCTCACCTCATGCCAAAAGGCCTTCCACGAGGAAAACGAGCGCTACATTTTTGTCTCGTCCAACGTCGCTCTGCCTTACTGGCAGGAGGCTCAAGTGGGTTTCAAGCACGCCGCCCGGGCGCTGGGCGTCAAGACCGAGTTCACCGGCCCTGACACTTACGATCCGAACGGGGAGCTGGACGCCTTCGAGAAAGCCGTGGCCAAGCATCCCTCGGGGATACTGGTCGCTCCCGCTCGTCCTGACACCTTCAAAGCTCCGATCGACGACGCGATGAACCAGGGCATTCCGGTCATCTGCATCGATACGGACGCGCCGGACTCGCGCCGCATCCTTTTTATCGGCACGGACAACCACCGGGCCGGAGCGGAGGGTGGCGGCCACCTCGGCCAATTGCTGCACGGCGCGGGCCGCGTGGTGGTCATCGCCATCCCGGGCCAGGCCAATCAGGAAGAGAGAATTGCGGGAGCTCGGGAGGCTCTGGGAGGCTACGCCAAGATCAAGGTGACGAACACGCTCGACGACAGGGGCGACCCGCGCAGCGCCAACGACCAGATCTCAGCCCTTCTCGATCAGAAGGAAAAAATCGACGGCATCCTGTGCCTCGAGGCCTCCGGAGGCCCCGGCGCGGCGGAAGCCTTGCACCGGCTGGGTCAGGAAGGCAAGATCACAATCGTGGCCTTTGCCAAGACTCCGGAGACGCTGGACTGGATTTCGAACGGCG
>QHZK01000447.1 GCA_003224635.1 Acidobacteriota bacterium
CCGAAGCGACTGGCGGGGCAGGGAATCGCCCGCACTGGCGCGTAGAGATCGCGCTGCCGGAATCCTTCGGCGCCGACTTGATCGTTCACATTCACCCGCCGAGCCGCGAAGCCCTGCGGTCGGCGTCGCTCGGCGAGCTTCATGCCGACCGCGTCGTGCTGCCCGCTTCGGTGCTGGCGGGGAGAAACAAGGTGACGATCGAGGTATCGTAAGGAAGTCAGAAGTCAGAAGTCAGAAGTCAGAAGAACACCGAAGACTCCTTCCTGGTTTCTGCTTTCTGCCTTCTGCTTTCTGCCTTCTGCCCCCTGAATCCCGACCCCTGAATCCCGAATCCTATCCTTAGTGGGCGTGACTCCTCACGTGGTCATTGTGGGCGCGGGATTTGGCGGCCTCTACGCCGCGCGGGCGCTGAAGCGCGCCGACGTTCGCGTTACGGTCATCGACCGCCGGAATCACCACCTCTTTCAACCCCTGCTGTATCAGGTTGCGACAGCCGGTCTTTCCCCCGGCGATATTGCGTATCCGATTCGCGCGGTCCTGCGCCGGCAGAAGAATGCGCGCGTGCTGCTCGAAGAGGCGGTGGGGGTCGACGTGGCCGCGCGCAAGGTTGTGCTCAAGACCGGCGAGATCCCGTACGACTATCTGATCCTGGCGACCGGCGCGCAGCACAGCTATTTCGGGCACGACGACTGGGAACCCTGGGCGCCGGGCTTGAAGAGTCTCGAAGACGCTCTGGAAATCCGCCGCCGGATTCTGCTGGCCTTCGAGAGGGCGGAGCGCGAGGCTGACGAGTCTCGGCGCAAGGCGCTACTTACCTTCGTGATTGTGGGAGGCGGGCCGACCGGCGTGGAGCTGGCGGGCGCTATTGCCGAAATCTCGCGCCACGTCATGGCACAGGACTTTCGGGTTATCGACCCGCGCCAGGGCCGCATCGTTCTGGTCGAGGCGGGTCCGCGCATCCTCCCTGCCTATCCGGAGAGCCTCTCGGCCAAAGCCCAGGCGTCGCTCGAGAAAATGGGCGTCGAAGTTTTGACCAAGTCCCTGGTGACTTCGGTGCGCCCGGACGCCGTCAGCATCGGAGATCGCCGGATTCCGACCACGACGACCGTCTGGGCCGCCGGCGTCCAGGCTTCGCCTCTGGCCCGGTCGCTCGGCGTGCCGCTCGACCGCGCGGGCCGTGTTCTGGTACAGCCGGACTTGACGGTCCCCGGCCATCCGGAAGTGTTCGTCATCGGCGACCTCGCCACATTCCTGCACCAGGGTGGCAAGCTGCTACCTGGAGTCGCGCCCGTGGCCATCCAGCAGGGGCGGCACGCGGCCAGGAACATCGTGCGCGCCTGCCAGGGGAAAGCGCTCGAGCCATTCCACTACATTGACAAGGGCAGCCTCGCCACCATCGGACGCGCTGCCGCCGTCGCCGACTTCGGGCGAATCAAGCTCTCGGGCTTCTTCGCCTGGCTTGCCTGGCTGCTGGTCCACATCTTCTTCCTGATCGGTTTCCGAAATCGATTCGTGGTGATGATCGACTGGGCCTGGGCGTATTTCTGCTATCATCGCGCGGCGCGATTGATCACCGGCGATATCGATAAATATGACCGGTCCCCGGAGAAACGCGCGTAGCGCCGCAGGGAGCGCGGGCGTCTCGCCCGCTTCAAGGTCGAAGTCGGTTCTCGGGTGTCTAGGCTCGTGATTAAGAAATTCATCCCTCCCGAATCCGAATCCCGAGTCCCGGCGCCCCGTCCCGATTCGTCGATGCGGGCGAGACGCCCGCGCTCCCAGAGGATACAACCCACCGGAACGCTGAGGTGTCCTAGAATGAAGCTTTGCGTTCTGGAGGTCATCTATGGGCCAGTCCTGTCGAAGCCGATGCTTTCGCTCGCGCGTTCTGTGGACTGTCGGAATCTTGCTGGCATTACTGTTTACCTTGCTGACCCCAGCGGGCCGCATTCGTCAACGGCGTAACCGCAAGTCAGCGGGCGTCCTCTCCAACGTGCGAGACCGCCTTTCATTGGGTTCAAGCCCGCAGTTCTTTCCCAGCCTTCTGGCGGCTCCGCTTGATCCTGCTTCGCCCCAAAATCCGAAGCTCACCACTTTGCTCGACGATCTGGCGCGCGCCGTGCCTCAGCAGCGAGGCGCGATACCCGTGGGCGAGCGGGTCGCCCCTCCGCCGGGCTTCGAGATCGAGGTCCTGCCAAAGTCGGTCCGGGACGCGGCGCGCGGCAGGATGCTGCGCCTTAACCAGAACGCGGAGGTCCAGGTTTACCTTCATCTCGCGGAGGTCACCGACGACCACCTGCGCGAGCTTCGCGCCGCAGGCGCTGCCATCGAGATCACGGACGCGCCGCGGCGAATCGTACAGGCGCGCGTGCCCGCGACTCGCCTCGGCGCCGTCGCTGATCTTCCCTTCGTTCAACTGGTGCGGCTGCCCAATTATGCTGTGCGGCACACCGGCTCGGTCGAGACCGAAGGCGATGCCATCGTGCTCGCCAACCAGGTGCGCAGCCATCTCGGCGTGGACGGCACGGGCGTCAGAGTTGGCGTCCTCTCCGACGGCCTCAAGGGGGTCTTCGCCAACAACTGCACGACGTGCGGGCCTGCCACCACGACTCCCAGCCCGATGACGACGGGTGACCTGCCAACGTCGACCGGAACGCGCAACTCGAGCAGCGTCCTGACTGCGTCGAGCGGCGGGATCACCGGCAAGTCGTTTCAGAGCAATCACGACCTGGAAGGACTTCCCCCACGGACGAACCCTCCCTGCGGATTCCCCGGCGCGGGCGCCGAGGGCACGGCGCTTCTCGAAATCATCCACGACCTCGCTCCCAAGGCGCAGCTCTATTTTGCCAACGCCGACACGGACCTGGCGTTCAACCAGGCTGTGAACTATCTCGCGCAGAACACCGACGTGGCGATGGACGATCTGGGGTTCTTCGGCTTGCCTTTCGACGGCACGAGCGACGTGTCCATGAACACGGCCGCCGCTTTGAACAACTCATCCAATCCCATCCGCGCCTACTTCACCGCCGTCGGCAACGAAGCCAACACGCATTACCTGGGCGCCTACGCAGATTCCGGCGTGGACGGGACCACGATTGGCCTGCCTGCGGGTCACCTGCACCGATTTCAAGCCACTTCGAACACTTCGGATGTCCTCGGCCTCGGCCCCCAGCCTTACGACCTTATCGAGTTGCCCACCAACGGTGAAGTGGTCGTTGTTCTGGAATGGGACGATCGCTTCGGTGCGTCGACCAACGACTACGATCTGTTCCTGGTTGAGCAAAGCACAGGGGCCGTCGTCGCGCGCAGCACGAATCGGGATTGCCCTTTTGCCACGCCGCGGGACCCGGTCGAGTGCTTTGACTATACATACACTGCGAGCAGCCCAAACCCGGACTCATTCCACATTGTTATTCAGAACCCCGGCAACAGCGCGGCGGTGAAAAA
>QHZK01000072.1 GCA_003224635.1 Acidobacteriota bacterium
GGCCGCCGAAAAGGAACTCCGGCTGGCACTGGTTGAGGACCCCAACCACCCGCTGGCCAATTACTATCTGGGCGACATTCTGCTCAAGAGCCAGAAGGCTGACGACGCCGTTCCCTTACTCGAAATTGCCGTGGCGGCCAATCCCCAGTTGCCGCAGGCCTATTTTCAGTTGGGGAAGTGCTACGTCGCACAGGGAAAGCTTCAGGAGGCCCTGAAGGTCTTGTTGAAGGCCGCTGAGCTCGATTCGAGCGACAAGGCGACGCATTACCAGCTCGCCCAGCTTTACGCGCAGCTCAAGCAACCGGACAAGTCGCAATATCATATGGAGGTCTTCCGAAAGCTCTACGAGCAAGAAAGGGACAAGAACTTCAAGCGAGACCAGAAGGCCCTGCACAAAGCAGAAGACAGTGCCAGTAACTAACGGCCGAGGAAAGGCCGTCGGGCGGCGCCTTTATGCGGAATACACCACTCGGCGCTTTAGCATTGACGATTCTCACCGCTCATTCGACTCCGGGCCAAACCGCGTCGCCGAGCCTGGACAACCTCCTTTCCCACGCAGTTGAGCTCGAAAAGGGCCGGGATTTCGCCGGAGCCGAAAAGACTTACCGGCAGGCCCTGCTTGCCTCCCCGGACGACCCGGAAATCCTGAAGCGGCTGGGTATCGTTTGCCAAGAGCAGGGCGAATATGACCAGTCGATCGCGGCTTTCCAGGAGATTTTGAAGCGCGCGCCGGTGTATCCCGAAGTCAATCTGCTCGCGGGAATCTCTTACTATGCGCTGAACCAGTTCGATCAGGCTGCGGAGTCCATGAAGAAGGAGTTGGCGGCCGATCCCAAGGACCGGCAGGCGCGATACTACCTCGCCCTTGCGCTTCACGCGTCGAATCGAAACCTCGAAGCCATCCAGCAATTGGAAGGTCTGCTGACGGACCACCCCGCCGACATTCCGGCCCTGTATCAGCTCGCGCTATTCTACAAAGACGGCGCTCAAGAAGCGTCTCAACAGGTTGCAAAGCTGGCCCCCGATTCCGAGTGGTACCTTGCTCTGCGGGCCGAAGCGTTTGCGGACAACGGCCACCTGGACGAAGCCATCCAGCAGTACAAAACGGTCTTGAGCAAGAACCCGAGCTTCCCGGGGATGCACTTCGAGCTGGGACAGGTGTACTGGAAAAAGAAGGATGCGGAGAACGCCCAGGCGGAGCTGAAATTAGCGTTGCAGGAGGACCCCAACCAGCCGCTCGCCAACTTTTACCTAGCCGATATCCTGACCACTCAAAAGGACTATCAGCAGGCGATACCGCACCTTGAAATTACCATCGCCGCATATCCCAAGATGACGAAAGCCTATTTCCTGTTGGGGAAATGCCACGCCGGCACTGGGGACGTCCAGCAGGCCCTTCGAGTCTTCCAGCAAGCGTCGGAACTGGACCCCAAATACCAGGAGGTCCATTACCAGCTTTACCGGCTTTACGCGCGATTGAACAATAAGGAGGAGAGCCAACGGCACCTCGAAATCGTCAAGAGACTGCAACAGGAGGATTCGAGCGAATTGCGGGAGAACATCCAAAAGTCCGGCCCGCAACCAACAAAACCCAATACGCATGAGTAAAGCCGTTTGTCAGTCCGGAAAGTCGCGCCTCCGCCAGGCCTTCTGCCTCATCTGCTTGGCCGCCTCTGGTCTTCTCGCCGCCTCCCCCGAGGATGTGAAGTCTCTGCTCGAGCAAGCGCGCACCTACGAGAAGGCCGAAGACTACGCCGGCGCCGAGCGTAGCTACCGCGAGGCGTTGACGCTCGCTCCCAATGACCCTGAAGCCTTGAAGCGCCTCGGCATCCTCTACCAGACCGAGCTCAAGTTTGGCGATTCCATCGAACTTTTCCGTCGCGCTCTTTCCATCTCGCCTCAACAGCCTGAAGTCAGTTTCTATCTGGGGGCTTCCTATCTCGGACTCAACCAGTTCAAGGAAGCTCGGGAAAGCTTTGAGCGGGAACTCTCGACCGCGCACCCGCACCCGCGCTGCCACTACTACTACGCCATCACCCTCCAGTCGCTCGGCCGCACGGACGACGCCCTGGCCCAGCTCCATCAATCCCTGGCCGCAAATCCTAAGGACGCCGACGCGCTCTATCAGCTCGCGCGCCTCCACATGAACGCCTCGCTCGAGACCATGCAAACGCTTGCAGATCTCGGCCCTGACTCCTTCCAGCTGCACGCGCTGATGGGCGAGGTTTACGCCAACAACCATCGCTATGAAGAGTCTCTGAAGGAATATCGCGCCGCCTTGGCCAAGCGTCCTGATGCGCCCGGCCTGCACTATGCGCTCGGAACGGCTCTGCGGAACTTGAAACAGATCGACGAAGCGGAGAAGGAGTTTCTGGAGGCGCGCCGCGAGGACCCGAACGACCCGCGCGTGAATCTCTACCTGGGCGAGTTCGCGGTGGGGCGGCAGCACTACGCCGACGCCATCGATTACCTGCGCGTCGCCTCGGCCGCCCAGCCCGGCCTGGCGCGCCCCCACTTCCTACTTGGCAGGTGTTACCTGGCGCTCAAAGACTTGGAGAAGTCGAAATCCGAACTGCTCATCGCCGCGCAAGCCGATCCCGCCGACCCACAGCCGCACTTCCTCCTGGCTCAGATTTATCGCGAGCAGGGCGACTCTGAATCGCGCGCCAGGGAGCTGAAGGAATTCGAGAGGCTTTCTTTGGCCGAGAAGACGAAAACCTACCAGAGCGCCAAGGCGGCGCCTCAATAGGCTGGAGTTGGCAGTGAATTGCCCCACGAGGCACCGATGATCAAGAAAAAGAGGATGAGGCAGCCATATTTGGCTGCCTCATCCTCTGAACAAAAGCATAGACAATGGTTAGTATCTAATCTTCAGTCCAAACTGAATCTCACGTGGGAAGTTGGCTTGGCCGCCCACGCGCCCCAAACCACCGGATGTAAGACCCTGCAGGACAGAACCGTATTGGTCCCCACCCTGGTCGAAACCGAATAGAGTACGGTTGAAGATGTTCAAGAAATCTCCCCGGAACTCTATAATCACCCGCTCCGTGATTGCAGTCCGCTTGATAATCGAGAAATCTTCGTTGTAAGTGGGGAATCGGCGGAGATCCCCATCCGTCCGAGATTCATTACCAAGGGTAAAATTCTGCACCTGCATGCCGGATGAGAGCGGACCCGGGCATGCGCCCGCCGCTGCTGTCGGTGCCTGAGGATTGCAGAACGCGGCGCTGTTGATCGTCGTGCCCAGTGCGCCCACCCCGTTGGGGTCCCAGGTACCATTCAATATCGCAGCCGATTTCTTTGGAACGCCAGGTACGACATTGGGACGATTCAAGAACGACTTGGCCCCAATGAATGGCCAGAAAGAGTTGCCAATCGTGGAGATAATTTGTGGGGCGCCGCTTTGGTATTGATGGACGCCGGCGATGGTCCAGCCGCCAACAACCTTTCCTGCCACACCACCGACGTTGGCAAATCTCTGGCCCGGGCCGAACGGCAATTGGTACTCATAACTCAATACCAGGTTGCTGGGATAGTCGTTGATACTAAGAGCTTTCTCGGCCTTTCTATTGTAAAAGTCTTGCGTGAAGCCAGAAAACTCATTGAAGAGGCTTTCTGAGTCGGTGAGAGTCTTGGACCAGGTATAGGACGCAATGAAACTCAAACCCTGAGAGAAATGCTTTCGGGCCTGAATCTGCAGCGCGTGATAGCTGGACACCCCAACCGCTTCCGCCTCATCCTCCATTTGGCCGTTATTCTGCACACTGTCTGTCGAGTATTGCGGGAACGGACGCAATGCCTGCCCCAGCAACGAGTTACCACCCCACAAGGCCTCGAATCCTGCAAAGGGCGAATGATGGCCTGTGGCTGCGTCGACGGGCATGGCCTGCACTATCGGGAGGGCCTGCACACCGGCATTACCGATGGGGTCAAACATGTGGTTACAGATCTGGGTAGTCCCCGGTGCGCCACCAGGCAAAGGACATGTGTACAACATGGCAGAATCACTCAGGTAATGTGTTGGTACGGTGTTGGAGTTTTGTATGCGGCTGGACAGATGGGTTCCCTTGGTTCCCACATATCCAAGATCAAGCAAAATCTCCCCCGGAAGGCGCCGCTGGATAGTGAAGCTCCAATTCTGAATATACGGCAAGTTTCCCCCTCCGGGGAAGGCGCCGAAGGACATCGGACCCTTTCCGTTGTCAAAGGATGGACTTTGAGTAGGTGGAGCGAATAAATTGGCAGGCCAGCCGTTTTGGAGGATCATGTGGTAGCCAGCATGCCCAGGGACAGTGCCCGGCAGAAATCCTGTAAGCACGCTCCCGTCGGTTTGCACTAAATTCGTAGCGCTGAACCCGTCCTGATTAGACGAATTTCCCAAGGACCTGTACGCCATCCCCGCAGTATAGAGGATTCCGTAACCGGCACGAATCACCGTCTTGTCGTTCAAAGAATAAGCAAGCCCGATTCGCGGACCGAGCGCCTTCGTATACGCCTTCGCCCCTGCGCGTCGCGAGGGCGTAGCGAAGACCAACGCACCTTTTATGCCGATGCTGGGATCGACAACTTCCGGGTCCCACCACGATACCTGGTTCTTCTTATTCACAGTGGGCAGAAACAGGTCGTAGCGAAGGCCCAAGTTCCAAGTGAGTTTGGAAGTCGCCTTAAAATCGTCCTGGACAAAGCCCGCATAGCGGCTCGACCGGTCTTCAACCGGCGCGATGACAATGCCCTCTCTGCCATTACTTACCAAGCCCAAGAGGAAACCACCCACGCCCATGCCCGTTAGGGGCTGCCCGAAACCGTTGCTATCAGTATAGAACCCTCCAGGTAGCGAAGTTGTTCCCGCATTGAAAACCAGGCCGCTGGACTGGGCGGCAGTGCCAAGCTCGTTGGTCTCAAACCTGTAATAACTGACGCCCATCTTGATCGTGTGGCGGCCTTTGTTCCATGTGAGCGCTTCGTCGATGGAGTAATCGTTGGTGGCATTGTATTGCTGACCGCCGCGCCCATAGACGTTTCCCAAGCCACCAATGATCAACTCAGGAAAGGTCGACCCGGTACCCGATTGGGGCACGCCGCTATATCCAATCTTTCCCGGCCAACCGGTTCCGCCTATGGGGAATGAATCCGAACGATAACGGTTGAATCCCAGCACCCAATGGTTGATGAGAGTCGGTCGCAGACTCCAATCATGGGCAAGGCGAGCAATACCCTGAGTGTTGGTCGAGATCGAGCCCTCACTAATCGCGCCGGGCCATTTCGACCCGGTGATGGGGCTGCTTTTCCACCAAATATATTCCCCCATCAGCCGGTGGTTGTTGCCTATATTGTGATCGACTTTGGCACCCCACTGGTTGGCAGGAAGTAAGTTCTTGTACGTTGTCAGCCAGTTGTTGACGTACCCACCCTGGCAGGACGGGCAAGCGGGCGGGTTTGCAAATTGCGCGAACATCTTCGCGGCCACAGGGTCAATTCGGTTTGCCGGGATGATGTTTCCAGGGAATGGATCGCGAATCAGCGTGGTCGCGGTTGCCGTTAATCCAGTGCTCGGACAATTGGCATTACCAGGTATCCCCGGATCGACCAGTCCCGCCGTAACATTTCGAGTACACCGTGGGTCGTAAATCGCACCACTAAGAATCGGTCGGCCGAGGGCATCCGTACCAATTTTGGAACCCAGGAGGTTGCTCAAGTCCCCGCTCTTCATAGCCGCAGTAGGAAGAGTATCCAGTGTATTTGCGCCCGCCTCTTTGGACAGGCGGAAGCCGGCATACCAGCCATAAAAGAAGGTCCTGTCTTTGCCGTTATACAGCTTCGGAATAATCACCGGGCCGCCGCCTGTAACTCCAAACTCATTCTGCTTATTGAGGGGTGTCTTGGCGGCATAGAAGCCGCGCGCATCCAACGCCTCGTTCCGGAGGTACTCGTATGCAGTGCCGTGAAACTGGTTGGTGCCGCTCTTTAATGTGAAACTGGTGATTCCGAGGCCCGTCTGTCCGTATTCAGCCGGAGGGTTGAGCGTGATTACGTTAAACTCTCCCACCACGTCAGGAGGGAAGTTGAGTTGGCGAAAATCCCCCGACATCGCATAGCCCTGGCCAATAACGGCCCCATCCAGATGGAACTCCGTGCTACCACTTTGGCCGCCATTTACAGTGGTATTCAACTGCCTGCCTGAGCCGCTTGGCGTCCCGGCCGCCGTCCCTTTTCCCGTTACGCCAGGGGCGAGCGTCATGTAGAATCCAGGATTGCGCTGCTCCCCTTGCGAGACAATCGGTAATTCTTCAATGTCCCGGCTTGAAATCACAGTTCCGCGCCCCGACGTGTCCCTCTGAAGGATCTCCGCCTGAGCAGTTACCTGGACGGTTTCAGTCCTGGCTCCGACCTGCAATTGGATGTCCAAGGAGAGAGTCTGCCCTACTTCCAGGGTAATCCCCGAATGAACGTACTTCTTGAAACCTGTCTGTTCGGCGGTTACGTCGTACGTTCCCACCCGCAAAAGCGAAATCGTGTAGTTTCCGCCAGAGGCGCTTACAGTCCTGGTGCTAATGCTGGTTGCGGTGTTGGTAGCGGTCACGGACACGCCGGAGATCACCCCCCCACTCGGATCGGTGACGGTACCGGTGATGGTCCCCCGGTCGCTCTGCCCGAACAGCGCCGGTGACAGCAGCAGGCCTGTTAACGACAGCACGCACACACCCACGCGGGTCCTTCTCATTAGCGATTTCCCTCCTCTCTCTTTCTTTACTGGCGATCCCCAGACCAAGCGCGGAACCACCAAATGCTGCGAAGGCGAGTTTGCCATCTCCGGCCGAGGCAGCCCGTTGCCCCTTCCAAGCCGGGGCAGTCTAGCAGATGGCGCCGAGTTGTCAAGGGAAATAATGGCTGATTTAGCCATAGACCGAAGTTCGGTGGAGCGCCTCATTTTACTGGGGTTCCTTGGAGAGACCCGGATCTTCGGGAAACTCCTCTTCGGTCTTGTCCTGGGACCCGGAGACCATGATATCCGGTCGCCTATTCCGCTCCTGTTCGGCTTCTCGGAGCTTCGCGAACCGGTCCAGCTCGGCCTTCTCTTCTTTTGTCCTTCCGAGCTTTCGATAGGCTTGGGCCAGGAGGTAGTGGGTGGCCGGTTCGTCCGGGTCCAGTTGGTTGACTTTCTCCAGTTGGACGATCGCGCCCGCAAAGTCGCCGGTCTGAATCAGCGCCCTGCCCAGGTCCCGATAGGCCTGCCCGAGGTCCGGCTTCTGCCGGACCGCTGTCCGCAGATAGAGAAAAGCCTGATCGTATTGCCTTTTCGCGACATAGACATTTCCCAGCTTCCACGTAGCCAGGTAATTCTCCGGGGCGATCTGCAATTCTTTGCGAAATTCCGCCTCTGCCTGATCGAACTCCTTGTTTTTCCAATAAATGTTGCCCAGGGCGTAGTGCAGTTCGGGCGCGTCAGGCTTTTTGGCGATGGCTGTCTTGTATTCTTCTGCGGCCGCTCGCGGATCCCGCCGGGCTTCGTAATAAGCCCCCAGAAGCTGATGAGCTCGATAAGAATCAGGATCGATCTGGTCCATCTTCTCGTAGGTGCTCGTCATCAGTTTCGTATAGACTCTTCCCAAGCTGTAGAGCACTTCGACGTCGCGTGGAAAGAGTTCAGCCGCTTTTCGCAAGACCGTAAGCGCCTCATCGTCTCGGCCTAGCTCACTGTAACTTAGTCCCAGGTTGAGATAGGCCCGCGCTTCTTTAGGGTTCAAGGAAATTGCCTTTCTCAAGGGATCCAGAGATTTCTCATACTGATTGGTGCGAACGTAAGCCATTCCCAGGAAAAGATTGGCGCCGAGGATGTCGGGTCTCAGCTCGAGCGCTCGCTGAAGCGCCTTGATGGCCTCGTCATTTTTCCCCTGGAGGTAATACACGAGTCCAAGGTTCGTGTGGACCTCGGCGAGCTCCGGCCTGAGCTTGAGCACCGTCTGGTATTCGGCCGCCGCTGTTGCGTAATCACCCGTTTTCTCGGCCCGCTGGGCCGCTTGGAAGTGTTCCCGGACTTGCTCGTCATCCGCAGCTTGAGCCCCCAAGGATACCGGGAACAGAAATGCGGTCAAGAGGGCCAGCTCAAGAAGCCTCGCGCGCATCTTCAACGCCTCGCCATCAGGAACAAAGACTAATCAAGGGAGGACCAAAAAGCAAATTTTGAAAGACAATACCGGGCGGCAACGCGGGGTCTGCTGAGGAACAAGCGAGAATATCCTTGACACCCAACAGCAAGTTCCGCTAAAGAGAACAATCTGAAACCGGGTTCCGTGCAGATCTGTTTGCTGGCCAGGGTTCGGGGAGGAGCGCCCATGAGAATTCTATCTGTCAGCCAACTTCCTGCCAGCCAAGTGTGCCCGGCCTGTACTGAAAGGCAGGGCGCGCGGACCGCGTCCCGGGCGCGTGCCAGGGCGCCCGCAACGAGAATCGCTCTGATGGGTCTCGCCCTGGCCGCCTCGCTTTCGGTTCCCCTGCTGCGCGCTGAAGGAAAGCTCGCCGTCTTTGATGTGAGAGATTACGGAGCTACAGGCAAGAAAGAAGACAGCGCCCAAAAGGCCATTCAAAAGGCCGTAGACGCGTGCGCCAAAGCCGGCGGAGGGACAGTTTATCTGCCTCCGGGCGAGTATACGTCAGGAACGATTCGCCTGCGCAGTCACGTCAGGCTTTACGTGGAGAGCGGCGCCACGCTGTTCGCGTCCCAGGACCCCGCCGCATTTGACAAGCCTGCGTTACTGTACGGCGAGGACCTCCAGAACATCTCGATTGAGGGCCGGGGGACCGTCGACGGCCAGGCGGAGTACATATGGAAAATGAATGACCTCGACGATGCTTTCATTCGCGACAACATGCTCCTGGCGCAGTCGCTGGGCAAGCCGCTCATGCGCCCTTTTCCGAAAGGGTATCCAACGCGGACCATGTACCCGCACTTGATTCAACTGCTGCGCTCGAAGGATGTCAAAATCCTGGGTCTTTCGTTTCTTCATTCGCCGAGCTGGACCATCAATCCCTACGGTTGCGAGCGGCTGACCATCGACGGCATTTACATTTACACCGACCAGAAATACGGCGTGTGGGCCGACGGCATCGACCCGGACGGCTGCAAGGACGTGATCATCTCGAACAGCACCATCGAAACCGGCGACGACGCGATCGTGTTCTACTCGATGAACTGGTACGGTCCGGCGCTGCCCTGCGAGAACATCACCATCACGAATTGTCGCCTGTCCTCGGCTTCGAGCGCGATCAAATTCTGCGACGGCAACATGAACTCGGTCCGCAACGTGACCATCGACAACTGCGTGATCACGGGCTCCAACCGCGGCATCGCTTTCATGGTGTTTGACGGCGGCTACGTCGATAACGTGGTGTTGTCGAACCTGGTCGTCAATTGCATCCGTTACGACTGGTACTGGTGGGGCAACGGCGACCCCATCTACTTCACCATCAAAAGGCGTAATGAAGTCTCGGGCCAGCCGGCCAAGCCCGATGAACCGCCCGCCGGCTCGATTCGAAACGTCCTGATCCGCAACGTCGTCGCTCACGGCAAAGGGTCCTGCCTGATCACGGGGCACCCGGATAGCTGGCTCGATCACGTCAGCCTGGAGAACGTCAAGCTGTTCCTCTCGACCGATCCTTCGGCCGCGTATGACCGGTCCGTGAACGCCATGCAGTTTCGCTATGCCAGGAACCTCGAATTGAAGGACGTCGAGGTGATCTGGGACAAACCCGAATCCAACAAATGGCAGAGCGCGCTTTACTTCGAGGACATCTCGGGATTGAGGCTCGACAGCTTCACGGGCAGGCCGGCGAAGCTTCAGACGGATCTTCCGGCCGTGATTCTCGATCAGGTCGATGGCGCCAGAATCTCGAATTCAAAGGCTCAAACTGGAACGCAAGTTTTCCTCAGCGTGAAGGGCTCGAAGAGCCGGTCGGTCTACGTTTCCGGCAACGAGCTGCACGAAGCGCGGGCCGGTTATCAACTTGACAGCGATGTTAAAGAGGGGACCGTCAAGGCGGTCGCCAATTTTTAGCCGCTGTTACCCCAAGTCACTGCGCGCCGGCTTGAATATTCCTAGTGCGCGAGGCTTTTCGCCCCGCGACCAGCGGGTCCGGCTTGAGCCAATTCCCTTCCCGGGCCAGATAGAAGGCATTGACGGCCACGTTCGCATATCGATCCACTTGGCGGCTGGGCCAGCGGATTTCAATCAGGTCCGCCAGCTTTAGGTCGCCCATGCCGATGTGGACTCTCAGGTCGTTGCCCGACAAATAGCTTTCGCTGCTTCTCACCTCAAAGATACGGCGCACCCCCCCGGCGGTGACCGTGACGCGAGCCCCGATTCCGCTCCGGTTGCTCTTTACGCCTTCGGTCCGTATCGCCAGCCAGTTTTTCTGGTTGCCGCGGTCGTTGCGCAACAATGTTGGAACGTCGTTCTTGTTGATCACCAGCACGTCGATGTCGCCGTCGTTGTCGATATCGGCAAACGCCGCGCCTCGACCGGAGCGCTTCTTCAGTTTGCCGAGTCCGGCGACCTCGGACACATCCACGAACCTCTTGCCCTGCAGATTGCGCAAGAGGTAATTCGGTTCGGCGAAAGTATCCTGCGGGTAGACCCTTTCGATCTGTTCGTTGGTATGGCCGAATGTGATCCACAGGTCCAGCCATCCGTCGTCGTCGAAATCGAAAAATCCTGTTCCCCACGCGCAGTAATCATAGCCGAGATGGGACAGACCTTTGAACAGGGTTGTATCGGCGAAGGAATGCGAGCCTTGATTCTCGTAGAGCGTGTTATTCTGCCGGATCCAGTTGGCGATGAATACGTCCAGCAGGCCATCGTTGTTGTAGTCGCCGACGGTTACGCCCATCGTACCCTGGGGATTGCCGTAGCCATCGACGGCCAGGCCCGATTCAAAGCTCGCGTCCTTGAATGTGCCGTCACCCTTGTTAACGTAAAAGAAATTCGGACCCACGTCGTTCACCTGGTAGATATCCTGGAGCCCGCGGTTGTCGAAGTCGCCGAAGACCGCGCCAAAGCCCCTGCCGGGGTCTTGGCGGACCAAGCCCGCGGCTCGGGTCACATCCGTAAAGGTCCCATCACGGTTGTTATGGTAGAGGATGGCCTGCTCGCCTTCGAAGTCATCCGGAGGGCAGGCGATGGGTACCCCTTTCATCACACACGCCTGGGGCTGGCTCGGCCGCGGAGCGGGATGCCGCGGGTCTAACTTGACGAAGTTTGTCACGTAGAGGTCGAGATAACCATCGTTGTCATAGTCTGCAAAGGCCGCGCCCATGCTCCATTTCGGGAAGCCCCAGTGAGGATCTCGAACGCCCGCCGATTCGCCAACCTCCGTGAAGCTGCCGTCCCCATTATTTCGATAAAGTGGGTTCGGGCCGAGGCCGGTGACGTAGAGATCGGGAAAGCCGTCGTTATTGTAGTCGCCCACGGCGCAGCCGCTGTGCCAGCCGCTATTCGCTAAATGAGCCTGCGCCGTGACGTCGGCGAACGTTCCGTCACCATTGTTCCGCAAGAGGTAATCGTGGGGAGATTTGCCCGCTGCCTCAGACTTGCGCGACGAACCGTTGACCAGGAAAATGTCCTGATAACCGTCGTTGTTATAATCCAGAAAGCATGCGCCTTGCCCGTTCACCTCCTGCAAGTCCTCGCTCACTTCGTCCCCGCAGATGATCTTCATGTTCAGACCGGCTCGCTCAGTGATATCCGTGAAAGCCGGCAAGGCGAGGCCAGGGCGATCGAGGGTCTCGTCCGCAGGCTCGACTGGGGTCCGAATCCCCGCGGCGATTACCACCATGGCCGCAAACAGGCAGCACAAAGGAACCCAAAACGCCTTGGGCGGAGCGCTCTTCATGAGGTAATACCCGTCGCATCGGGCTTCTACGCTTCCCGGTCATTATACGGAATTCTCGGTCACCCTCATCGTCAAGGTTAACCTGTCTTGCGTGGCGCGGAGAGACACACTAAGATGCCTCCGCCTTTGCTCCTGAGGAGGAATCGCCCAAGATGCGGACGTGGTTCGTTCTGGTGACGCTTCTGTTTTGTTCATTCGGATATTCGGTCGAGGCGCCGGACGGCGCCGCGATTTTCAAGCGCTCGTGCGCGGTCTGCCATCGCGCTGGGAGCGGCACGCGCGCGCCGTCGCCGGCCGTCCTGCAACAGATGACGCGGGAAAGCATCCTTCGGGCGCTCGAGACAGGCAAGATGAAAACCCAAGGCTCCCTGCTCACCCAAGCTGAGCGTGAGGCCGTCGCCGAGTATTTGGCCAAACCGGCCGCAGCAACATCGAAGCAAGCCGGCAACTTCTGCTCGAACCCCACGCCGTGGGTCGAAGATGGTCCCGGCTGGAACGGTTGGAGCGCCAGCACGACCAACGGCCGCTTTCAGCCCGGTCGAGTTGAGGGGCTCGACCGGAAGAATGTTCCCCGGCTCAAGCTTCGATGGGCGTTTGGCTTCCCGGGTTCTTCGTCCATCAATTCTCAGCCTACGATTTTCGCGGGCCACGTCTTCGTCGGCAGCGAGGAAGGCGTGGTGTATTCGCTCAATGCTCGGACCGGCTGTATCGATTGGACCTTCAAAGCGACCACGACCGTCCGGGCCGCCGTAGTGATCGACCCTGAGACTCGGATGGCCCTGTTCGGCGACCTCGCTGCAAACGTCTATGCCGTGGATGCAATCACTGGCCGGCTGGTCTGGCAGAAGCGCGTCGATTCTCATCCGGTGGCGCGGATCACCGGCTCCCCGTTGCTGGTCGGAGCCCGGCTCTACGTGCCAGTCTCTTCGGGCGAAGAGGGCTCGGCAGCAGCCCCCCACTACCCGTGCTGCACCTTCCGCGGGAATGTCGTGGCACTCGAAGTTCCAACCGGGAAAGACATCTGGAAGGCTTACACGATTCCTGGTGAGCCGCAGCGAATCGGCGCGAACGCGGTCGGCGCTCCAAT
>QHZK01000073.1 GCA_003224635.1 Acidobacteriota bacterium
TCACGAACAGAACGGCTCGCGCCATGAATAATCCTCTCAGAGACCTAATAAGCCTGACTTAATGCTCGCCGCCCAACCGAGCAGGGGCATTTCGCCGAACGGCGGGAGTCTCGGAGCGCCAACGGCTCGGCTTCGACCGGCTTAACGTGCCCGGGACCGGCCTGGGAGGCGCCAACTTGCTACGCGATCACCTCCGCGCGTACGGGCTCCAGCTCCCGCACAGCCTTCTGGAAGTAAGGGAGCACCATCCTCAAGCCTTCACGGCGA
Source organism: Acidobacteriota bacterium (assembly GCA_003224635.1). GTDB lineage: Bacteria > Acidobacteriota > Terriglobia > UBA7540 > UBA7540 > QHZK01. The sequence goes on from QHZK01000073.1 coordinate 268, forward strand.
GAAACCACCGGTGACCAACCCAGAACCTGCAGCGCCAAGCGGATGTCCGGCTGGCGCAACTTGGGGTCGTCCTCGGGCAGCGGATGATAGACGATCTCGCTCGTGCTTCCCGTGACCTCCAAAACCTCCTCCGCAAGCTGGCGCATCGTTACTTCGTCGGGATTCCCCAGGTTCACGATGAGCGGCTGGTCCGTATCGAGGACGAGCAGCCGGTAGATGCCCTCAATCAGGTCGCTCACGTAGCAGAGGCTGCGCGTCTGCGAACCGTCTCCGTGCAGGGTCAGCGGTTCCCCCCGGAGCGCCTGACTCATGAAATTGGGCAGGACCCTTCCGTCACCGAGGCGCATGCGCGGCCCGTAGGTGTTGAAGATTCGGGGTATCCTCACGCGCACGCCGTGGGCGCGATGGTAGGCCATCGTCATCGCCTCCCCATAACGCTTCGCCTCATCGTAGACGCTCCGCACCCCCACAGGATTGACGTTTCCCCAATAGCTCTCCGGCTGCGGGTTGACCAGGGGGTCGCCATAGACTTCCGAAGTCGAAGCAACCAGGAACGTGGCTCCCTTGGACTTCGCCAGTCCCAGCGCATTATAGGTGCCGAGCCCCCCGGCCTTCAGCGTAGAGATAGGGTATTGCAGGTAGTCTTTGGGGCTGGCAGGACACGCAAAGTGCAGGACGTAGTCGACAGGCCCCTCAACGGAGATTCGTTTTGTTATATCGTGGTGAATGAAAGTAAATCCCGAGACGGATTTGAGGTGGGCGATGTTCTTTCCGCTCGATGTCAGGAAGTTATCCAGACAGACGACCTCGCACCCTTCCGCCAACAGGCGCTCGCAGAGGTGAGAGCCCACGAAGCCCGCACCCCCGGTCACCACGGCTCGCTTGGCAGTTTTCATCTTTCGGGCGACAACGGCCCGGTACCGTAGAACTCGACTCCCTCCATTCCCGTTCCCAGATCTCAAGCTCATGGAATTGTGTCCTCTCCTCCGCATTCCCGCCTAGCGACTGGCGTTCCTCAATTTTCGCTGACGCCTGGCGGTCCCCTTCGTCAAACCCTGCCTGCCGAGCCCCAAAAGAGTCCTCGCTAAACTTCTGAGATCCCGCCGGAAAATGTGCCTGCAACGCCCTGTCCAACCACTCATGTCCCAATCCAGTCGGGGCTTCCTTATCCGTCTCGCCGCTGCGACGGACCCTAGATTAGGCCCAATCGCCTGGCGGTTGCGCGCAGGTGGCTGTACCGCCAGAGCGATTTCTCACGCACGGTCCAGTCCGGACGCTCGCCCAGCCAGCGGAAGTGCAGGTAGATCTGCGCCGCGTCGAGCCTCCGTCTAAAATCGGCCGGAGCGCCCTCGGGCCAGCGGGCTTGCCGGTACTCGCGTTCACATTGCCTCACGATGGATGCGAGCCAGTGAGTTCCTTCCGTCAGCGCCGCCAAGTCGATTTCGCCCGCGGCGACAGCGGCGGATTCCCAGTCCAGCATGAAAAGCGTCTGGCCCCGCGCGAGTATGGTCTTGGCGTAAAACTCTCCGTGCATCACCGTCGGCGGCGCGGTCAACAGCGGAGCGAACCACGCGTCGCCGCACTCGCGCAGCCCGGCCAGCCACGGAAACCGCCGGTCGAGCGGCGCGGCAAACTCAAAGGCGCGTGCCGCCCACCCTCGGTAATACTCCGCGTCGTAGTGTTTCAGGAACGACAGCGCGGGATCGAGGACGCGCGCCTCCTGCGCGGCGTGAAACCGCCCGATCCAGCGGGCGGATTCGGCCATCAGGCGCGGTTGCCGGGTGGACTGGCGGAAGCGGATGTCGCTGACGCGCACCGAGCCGTAGACGTATTCGAGCATGAGCCAGCCGTCGCCGCTGCTGGGATCGGTGTAGGACCCCACGCACCTGGGACGGAAGCCCGGCAGCGACGCCAGCAAGCGCCGGTACACCTCCGCCTCGTAAGTGACGCCCCCGCGGTGGCCGTAGGAATTGTGGCCCCGATCTCCCTCATACTTCATAAACAGCCGCCGCTTGCGGCCGCCGGGCAAGCGACAGGTAACAATCTCGTTCGGGAAGGTGCTCATAAACCGAGGGAGCTTGCGATTGAGGACGGTCACCGGGCCGGAAGCGCAGTCCCCGTTCAGCGCCGCCGTCAAGCGGGCCGTCAGCGTTGGCAGGTCCGGCAGAAGTGAAAGGGGCGTTTTCATCGGCTCCGTGCCTCGTTTCGCGGTTGGCCTGATAAATCATCGACACGAGACGCAGTCGGACATCGTTCGGCGAGCTGCGTGCGTTTCGATCCATCCAGGGCGGCGCTCAGAATCGTTCCGGCGACGCGCTGGGCGTCAAAAAGGGTCTCAGCGATGCGGCGGGCGGCGCGGCAATGCTTTTCGTAATCCTGGTTGATGGCATCGAGGGCCTCGGCCGCTTCCGCCAGCGTCGAGAAGCGAAACATCCCTTCCCCGTTCGGCAAAAATGCGCTCGGTCCGGTGTGCTGCACGACGACCGGCTTGCCGCTGGCCAGATAACACAACGTCCGGTCGCTGACCCAGGCGTTCTGGAATTCCATGCACGACCGCTTGGCGCAACTGAACTCCCCCCGCGAGTTCTGGATGTAAGACTGGTATTGCTCCGGCGTGCCGGCCACTTCGCCGGAATGGCGGATGCGCCACCCCGTCTTCTCCAGGTCGCGCCGCTCCTCGGCGTCCTTTCCCGTCCTGAGGTAAAGCGCCAGTTCGAGTGGCTGGTCCGTTTGGTGCGGCAAGTCGGCAAATTCGAGAAAGGCCACACGCTTGGTGTTTTCGTAAACCTGCTTGTCGTCCACGATCCAGTCGTCCGCATCCCAGTTGGAAATGGTGCTGAACGCTTCGGAGCGCGGGTTGAACACGTACGGCCAAAGCTCCAGGCAGACGGCGGGCCGAATGCGAATCCACTCCAGGCCGCAGTCCGGAAACCGGGCCGCCGGCGTCCCCACCGTTTCGCCGGTGGTGAAATACAAATCATGCCGGGAGACCGAAAGCTGCCCGCGGCTGATCCAAAACTGCAGCAGTCCCGGATCGATATCGACCAGCGCCGTGCGCCGGAAGCGGGCCAGCAGGGCCGGCGAGATGGCATAGTGGAAGTTCAGCAACAAGTCCGCGCCCTCAAAGATCGCCTCCGCCTCGGCGCGGCTCAGGCCAAGGTATTCCCGGGGCAAGCGCGCAGCGCCATTCGGCCCGCCGTCGGTGTAGAGGATGAGTTTCCCGCCCATTCCGAGCCGCTCCATCCGCGCTCGAAACGTCGCCAGCGCGGCTTCATCCGCCTCGTCATTACCGCTCCGGCGGAACTGTTCCATCCAGTAAACGTCGCAGCCCAACTGGCGCAGGCCCAGCGTGTACTGCATGTAGACCCAGAAGTGTCCCCCGCCCGGGGGGAAGTTGACCACGTTGAACGGACAAATGACCACTGTGGGCATAGTGTTCTCTATCAGCTCAGAGAGCTCACCAGGACCTTGCCTAGGTCGTGATAACTGATGAGTTCAATCGACTCTGCCTCCAGCGCCTGGCGGATGCGCGGAGCGCACAAGGTGCGCAACTCGGCTTCGCGCTCCGCGGCATAGCCGGTCGGGTAATCCGGATCGACGTAGCCGGGATGGCAGCTCAGTTCAGTGACCCCTTCTTCAATCTCCGTCTCGAACATGCGCACAAGATTCCAGGCGCTGATCTGTTCCAAGTGTGTTTCCCCGCCCCATTGCCCGTAGAACTTCGAGAAGTAGCGCACGGGTGAATGCTCGCGCAAAGGCAACCCGTACTCCTGCGCCAGCCTGAGGAAACACGGCAGCAGCCGCGGATCGCGGTGGACGTTGTGATGCGAGTCCACGTGTGTCGGCAGGCGGCCCATCAGCTTCTCGAAGCGAATTAGCTGCCCGCGCAGCTCGAAGTCGAGATGCCCAAGTGAGTCCGAGGCCGGTGAGTCAGAGGCCAGACCCCTCTGGCTCCTCGTCAGATCGGCGTGCAGCCCCACGCTCAGTCCAGGCGCCGCGCGGCTCAGGAGAGCGGCTTCTTCACTCCACGGCGAGTTCACGAGCAGACTGGCGCTCGTCACAACGCCGGCCCGCGCGGCTTCGAGAATGCCGCGGTTGATCCCGCGGCTCGCGCCAAAGTCATCCGCATTGACAATCAGGAATCTCATGGCTGAAGCGCGCTGGCGGCGCACGGCTCGGTGATTTCGGCAAACACCGGCTGCAAGTCCTCAAACCACCCTTCGATTTCCGCCAACTCCTCGAAACCCCAATCTGCCTGCTCCTCGGCCAGGGCAACGGCAGGCCAGATAATGCGATTGGCGAAACGCGCGTACTCAGCGGTTTCAAACACCAGGTTCAAGTCCCGCCCGGCGGGCAAACGCCAGCCCGAGGGAGACGCGAGCTCGCCATACAAGCCCAAAATCCACGCCCGAGACTGCGCCGGGAAGCGCAACAGAAACGTCGAGAGGTCGTAGGTGAAGGGGCCCACCCCGGCGTGATCCCAGTCGATCAGTCGAGCCCTGTACCCGCCAGCCGCAGGGATCACGAACGTGTTGGTGGTCCACAGATCGCCGTGCAGGAGAGTCTCCACTCCCCCGAATTCGGTCAGCGCCTGCGCCCGCGCCGGCTGTTCCTCCAGGAGTAAGTTCAGCCGCGCCAGCAGGCGATCCCGCAACGCGCGCCGCTCCGAAGAAAGCGCCACGCGTGGCGGGCGCAGCCATTCCAGGCTTCGGATCGCATCGCGCACGTTCGACTCGAAAAAATGCATTCCCAGGTCGCCGCCGTAAAGACGGCACTCCGGCAGCAACGGATGGCCCGCGAACCTCGTGTGGACTTGCACAATCACCTCGACGGCGGCCCTCATGCGCGCCGGGTCCGGGTCACGGGCGTCGAGCGCCCAGTCTCCCAGGTCCTCATAGACGTGCCAGATATACTGCCCGCTGGGCTCGGCGGCAGCGCCCAGCAAAACGGGACCATGGCCATCCAGACCGAGGGCGGGCAGCCAGCGGCGCGTGACCAGGTAGTTGCGCTGGGCGATGGCGGGCTCCAGGCGCTTGACCACCAGCGAACGCCCTTCGTCGTTAACCGTGAAGCGCAGGCGATAAACGCGGGGGTGACGCGACGGCAGTTGCTGCTGCTCGATCAGCCGGCCCGCCACGGCGCTTCCTCCCAACAACTCGCCCAGGCGCCGGCGCAGTTCGGCCACGCCAGGCTGCTCGCTACCGTCGAGCAAATTTTCAAGCCCTTCGATCATGCTCATCTCCGCGCCTAAGGCCCCCTGATTCAGCGCAACCAGGGAGCCGTCCGCAGCGCTTCGGCGAACCGCGCCTCGTAACTCCTGAGGTAACTCATCGGTCTCACCAGAAACGTGTACGAGTCGAACACCAACAACAGAGCGGACCAACTAATACCGTCCAGCAGCCGGAAGAACTTCCCGCATTCGGCCAGCCGCTCGATGTCCGGCAGAGCGAGCGGCGCCATAAGTCCGTTCATCGTCGTGCGGTAACTCCCGAGGTCCGGGCTGAGGGTACGGCCCATGAACTGGACCAGGTCGCTCGCCGGCACTCCCCATCCGGCGTACTCCCAATCGAAGACCAGAAGCGCCAGGCCAGCGCCAGTCGTCGCCACGCGCACGTTCTTCATCGAGAAGTCGCCGTGCACCAGAGTCGGAGACACGCCGGCGCACGCGCCTTCCAGCTCACTCCAATGAGCTTCGAGCAGGTCGCAGTACGAGGTCAGGGCCTGCAGGGTCAGCAGGTCGGCCTCGCCCAGGGCTGGATTCCGCAGATGGCAGACGAGTGTGGCGCGCGATGCTCGCAGCAGCTCCAGATAATGGTCCGGCTGCCGGCCGGGGAGGTGGCGTTCGAAGACGGCGCTTGCAGCGGCTTTGTGAATCGTTCCCAGCCACCGGCCCGCCAACTCACGATGCTCCCTGTTGCCCGTCGAGTACTCCTGGCCTCGAGCGTCCTCGAGGAACGCCCAGCAGAATCCGGTGTCCGGTTCTTCGACCATCCCGTAATAACGGAGAGCAGGAAGCGGCAACGCCGAAAGAAATTCTTCGTAGATCATTCGTTCGAGCAGGCCCGTCGCCAGCGGGCACCTCTTCGCAATGACGGACGCACCCTTAGGTCCGACGCCGACCAGCCGGTAGACGGCGGACTTCTTGCCGGTCTTCAGAACCTCAATGCCTTCCGGCTCGATTGATTCCGACTCCAGCCGGCTCCAGGCCCTGACGGCTCGGTGCTCGGTCAAGCGCTCCGGCAACAATTCACTCGTGGTCGGTCTAGCCATGAGTCTTGCTCCCCAGGAGCGACGCGTCGTCTGCGCCGAACTTGCCTGCGTACTTCATCGCCGTCGAGTAGTCCGCCGTTTGGGCAACGAGCCGCCCGTCTTCCATGACCAGCACCACGTCACAGTTCTTGAAGACATTCGGCCGGTGGGAGATCAGAAAAGTTGTGCGGCCCTGCATCAGACGCTCCATCGCCTCTACGATTGTGGCCTCGGTCTCCAAGTCGACCGAGCTGGTAGGCTCGTCGAGGACGAGGATCGGCGCGTTCTTCAGAAAAGCGCGAGCCAGCGAAACGCGCTGCCGCTCGCCGCCCGAGAGGCACATCCCCCGCTCCCCGACCGGCGTGCGGTAGCCCTGGGGAAGCAGCGTGATGAACTCGTGAGCGTGCGCAGCCTTGGCCGCCGCGACGATTTCGTCGTGCTTCGCCTCGGGGCGCGCATAGGCGATGTTCTCGGCGATGCTGGTCGAGAACAGCACAGGCTCCTGAGGCACGAAGGCGAACTGGTTGCGCAGGTCGGCCAGCCTGTATTCGCGCAGATCGACGCCGTCGAGAAGAATCTGACCCGCCGTGGGATCGTAAAAGCGCAGCAACAGGCTGACCAACGTAGTCTTGCCGGCGCCCGTCTCTCCGGCAATTCCTGCCCGAGTCCCCGGGGCGATCTGGAACGAAACCGCGTGCAGCACCGGACGGTCGGGGCCGTAGTTGAAGGAGACGTCCCGGAACGCCAGGGCGCCCGAGGCGCGCGTCAGCGGCCGCGGGTTGGCCCTTTCGACCACCTCCGGCGTCTCGTCGAGCAGCGCAAAGGCTCGCTCGGCGCTAGCCAGGTGCGATTGCAGGGTGGCCGACTTCCTGGCCATAGTTTTCAAGGGATCATAGAGTTGCGTCAGATAGCCCATCAGCAGCAGTAGCGTCCCCAGGCTAAGGGCGCCGGATTGGACCTGGCGAACCCCGACCAGCAGCACCGCAGCCGTCCCCAAGGCGGTGGTCAGCCCGATCATCACGCCATACTTGCCCTCGACCACGGCCAGACGAATCCGCGCGCGCATGCCTTCGGCGGAGCGGCGCACGAAGCGGTCTTGCTCGCTTTCCTCTCTGACGAAAGCCTTCACCACGCGCAAGCCGCCCAGCACTTCCTGGACGATAGCCAGAGCGGACTTTTCGAGGACCTTCACCTCACGCGACCCGCTGCGAAGTCCGCGTCGATAGTGTCTCCCCACCACGAAAAGGGCGGGCGCAACCACTACCGCCACCAGCGCCAGTTGCCAGGCGATTCGGACCGTGACGTAGAGCATCGCCGCCACCGTGAAACTCGAGCTGATGAAGGGAATGACGGTGTCGATCGCAATCGACTGGATGGACGTCGCGTCGTATTGCAGACGGTAGAGGGACTCGGCGGTACCCCGAGTGTCGTGAAACAACAGCGACAGTCTTTGGACGTGGCGGAAAATCTCGCTCCGCAGCTCCAGGAGGAGCCTTTCCCCCGCGTACGTCCGCAGAAGCGAGACGGCCAGCCCCTGCAGTTGGCTCACCAGGGCGACGGCTAGCAACAGTCCGACCGCAAGAAGAAGCGCCGAGGTGTGCGAAGGCGTGGCGGGGGAAAACACCCTTAACAGGCGCGGGAGAGGACGCGAGCCGATTCCGCTGTCCACCGCGATCTTGAGCGGCAGGGGCGTCAGCAAGGCCAGGGGGCTCGCCATCAGGCTGAGCAAGCCGAACCCGGCGATGTACAGCCAGAAAGGCTTGGCCAGGCGCAGAAGGCGCCGGTAGAGGACGAGATCGCGAGACTTGGTGATGGCCATTATTTCCTGCCAAACCCGAGCTGCGTCAGGGACCGATCGACGGTAGCTGTGGCGCCTGCGCTATCCCGCAACAGAAGCGCTCCGAGCCCCGCGGCGATCGCCCCGAAAATTGTGGCTGCCGTCCACGCCTGATCGAAGGCCGCTGCAGAGCCGAAAGCCAAACATAAAAGGCTCAGCAGAAGGCCCAGCGAAGAAAACTTCGGCCAGACGCGGACGCGCACCGCTTGTTTACCTCCGCTATACTCCTCCGCCATCAAGACTCTGACGTCGCCGAGCAGGCCGCCTCTCACTTCCAGGTCCCAGCGGTCAAAGTCTCCTCCACGCCGGAGGACGGCCCGGTCGACGCGCAGAGAGGATTCGAGGGATCGGAGCCGTTCTTCGGAAGCCAGCCAGCCCTCGCTCCAGAGCCAGAACGTTCTCCGCCGCGGAAACGAGAGGCCGGCGCCGTTGCGCCGCCGCCAGGGCGTTAACCCGAAACTCTGCCGGCCCCTCAGTCGCGCCAGGGGTTGGAGCAAGTGCAGGAACGCCGTCAGGACCCGAAGCCGCAACCGAGCGAAGCGAGTTGGTGGGGTGCTCTCAAAGCGAATGTGCGATACGCTGCTCGCCACGGCTATGATCGGCAATCCCAAGGCCAAGGCGGGCAGCGGCAGCGCGGCCAGCAGCGGCTTCCAAAGGTACCCGAGCCCGGCGAGCGCGCTCAGGCCGAGACAGATCAAGTACCACTCCGGCATTAGCGCCAGTGATTGCAGCGAACCGGGTGCGGGACAGTAGAGCCTCGCATAGGCGGCGGTACCCCAGGTTCCCTGATAGATTCGTCCGCGCCGCCGCTCGAGCGCGTGAACAAACCCGTTCGCGTAGATGCGCCCGGCCCAGGCGATGTGGCCGGCGGAGTTATATTTCTCCGGCCACTTCCGTTCGAGGAGCGCCTCGGCCTTGCCATAGCCCTTTTGCTGTTTCCAATAGGCGCGCACGGAATTGCGGTAGTGGTGCCAGACCACGGCCGATGGGCTGAAGCCCAGCCTGCCGCCACGCTCCTGCAGGCGCCAGCAGAGATCCACGTCGTCACCCGCCACGCGCAATTGCGGATCGAAACCGCCCACGGCCTGAAGCCAGGCTTTCCGGAAGGCCATGTTGCAACCCGGAATGTGCTCCGCCTCGCGGTCGGAGAGGAGCACGTGCGTGGGTCCGCCGGGGGAGTTCGAGACACAACCGGCAATCGGTCCGTCATTCGGAAAAGGGATGTTCGGGCCGCCTACGCCTGCATAATCGGTGTTCAAGAAGACGACCGCGAGGTAGCTCAACCAGTCCGGATCAGGGCAAGTATCGTCGTCGATGTAGGCGACGATTTCGCCGGTGGCGGCCTCAAGACCCGTGTTGCGGGCGGCGCTCAGGCCGCGGTTCTCCGTGCTAATGACGCGGAATCCATATTCCTGCGCGATCGCCGCCGTTCCGTCCCGCGACCCGTCGTCCACCACAATCACTTCGTAATTCGGGTAGCGCAGTTTCTCGAGGCCATCCAGGCAGTCCCGGATCGTGCGGTGCCCGTTGAAGGTGCACACCACAACGGAGATTCGCGGCCAGGGAAAATCGGAAGGAAACGGTAGTTCGGAAAAAGCGTGGCGCACCGCGGCCAGCGCCGGCTTGGGTTTTCGCTGCCGGTCCGTCAAGCCGAAGTCCCAGTCGTGCACGTCCTCTCCGCGCGAATACCAGTCATCGGTCCAGGCAAACACGAAAGCGCCGGCGCAACCCGCCGCAAACGTGGTTCGGACCTGCCAGTCGAGCACCTCGGCCTGCCGGACCTGACCCTGCCCGCGGCTATCGAGTCCGACTTCCGTCATGAGCAAGGGCCGATTTCCCGCCAGGGTCTGCAGGCGCGCCAGGTAAGCTTCAAAGTTTTTCTGTGACTCGAGATAAACGTTGAAGCAAACCAGGTCCAGGAACGGCAGGTGCAGATACTCGGTGGTGGGATAGTTGGCGTAGCAGAAGAGCCCCTCCGGGTCTTCCGCTTTGGCGATCTGGTAAAGCTCCTCGATGAAACGCTCCACCTGGCGCGCCCCGTGCCAGCGCACGATCGATGCCGGAATCTCGTTGGCGATGACGTAAGTGAAAACCGCAGGATGGCCCGCGCAGGCGCGAACCTTGGCACGCACCAGCTCTTTGATCTCGTCCGAAACTTCCTTGTCATCGAGGAAGCTCGCGCGTTGTTCCACTTGCAGCCCGACCATGACGCGAAGGCCTTGCCGCTCGGCAACGTCGAGCAGCCAGCGCGGCGGCACGTCGTAGGTTCGGACAGCGTTCATGCCGCTTGCCGCGATCTGAGCAAAGTCGCGCTCGACAATCTTCGGGTCAGGGTACGCGCTGCCATCCCGGGCAGGGCGAAACGGCCCGTAGGTCACGCCGCGCACGTAGAACTTCTCCTCACCCGCCCAAATGAATTTGCCTCTCACGCTCGGCCGCAACTGCGGGCGCGCGGGGCTTCGAACGGGAGCGAGATCGGCAGCAAGCGTTGCCATGGGCAGTTAATAGATAGAACGTGTCTCCGGCGCTGTCAAGATCAGCTAGGTTAGTTAACTAGCTTAGTAAGGCCGGACTCCGATAATCAGATGACCGTAAACCCAATCCGCGAGGCAGCGACTTCCATGCGCCTTCCTCGCCGTTCTGTTACGCGCGCGCTTCAGTTCCCGGCGTCTCTTCCAGTGCGCTCCCGGCGTCGGTCAGACTCGCGGCTGCGGCGCGCGTTTGGCGCCAGCGCCAGGCCGTCTCAACAATCCTCTCCAGGCTCGAGTGCCGGGGCTTCCAGCCCAGAATCCGCCCCGCCTTGGTGGCGTTGGCCACCAGCGCAGGGGGATCGCCGAGGCGACGGGCTGCTTCCCGCACCGGAACGGGACGGCCAATCACAAGCTCAACCGCCGCCATGACCTCGCGGACCGAATGCCCTCTCCCAGTGCCGAGGTTCAGAGCGATGCTGTCCTCTTCCGCCATGAGATATCGAAGCGCGAGAACATGCGCCTCGGCCAGGTCCGTTACATGAATGTAGTCCCGGACCGCGGTCCCGTCAGGCGTGGGGTAGTCAGTCCCGTAGACCTCCACCGACGGGCGCTCGCCCAGCGCGGCTTCGATCGCAATCGGAATCAGATGAGTCTCCGGGTCGTGCTCTTCCCCGATCTCCCCGTCGGGGTCGGCGCCGGCCGCGTTAAAATAGCGCAAGGCCATCCAGCGCAGCCCGTAGGCCGTGCCGTACCAGTGGAGGAGCCTTTCCACCATGCGCTTCGACTCCCCGTACGGGTTGATGGGGTCCTGGAAGTGGCTTTCGGAGATGGGCACCTTCCTCGGAATCCCATAGGTCGAGCAGGTCGAGGAGAAAACGACGTAGCCTACTCCCATGTCGATCAGGCTCTCGAGCAGGTTCAGCGCGTTCGCCACGTTGTTGCGGAAATACTTCCGCGGGCTTTTCATGGACTCTCCCACGTAGGCGCTGGCGGCAAAGTGAATCACCGCTCGCACCTTGTAGGCCGCAATCACCTCGCGGATCAGGCGGCCGTCCGCCAAGTCGCCCTCGATCATCGGGCCCCACTTCACCGCCCAACGGTGTCCGGTGCTGAGATTGTCCAGAACCACCGGCTCGAAGCCGGAGCGCGCCAAGAGCTTCGCCGTATGGCTTCCGATGTAACCCGCGCCGCCTGTGACCAGTATTCGAACTGGCGATAGCCTAGTTGGACTAGGCGTGTCTTTATTCATCTCAATGCGCCTCCCGGTCGATGGTTCGGTGACTGGCGGGCGGACGACACCGTGAGGGGATAAGACAGGCTCCGCCGTCTTCCCCCGTTTTTTTACTTCTGACTTTCTGGAGGTGTGTCCGCCACCCCTATATTCGCCGGGACCGCCAGGAATGGCAATGGTACGATGGTGCCTCAGCAACTCCGTTGACGGCTGGCACTATAGTGCTACCGGGTGATCGTCTCAACCGTTATTGTCAAAAAGCATACAATTCGCAGGCGCTATGCCGAAATTATTGAACAACGGCTTGGAGCCGGAGCGTGTGCGCACCTCCTCGGCATGGCTCCCGATCTAGGCCCGCACCGCGTCGCTGGGTATGCGGATTTCGGTCTTGCCCGTCCCAGTAGGCGAGGATCGGACAGAATCGGTTCGTTCGCGGGCGCTGTCTTACAGCCAACGCCGGAACCCCCCGGTCCCTGTCAGACTGGCTGGACAAAGTAAGACTTACACGGACAGACCGCCAACAACAATCCGGTAGTTGCTGTAGGACGGCCTCGGTATTTTCCTGTTGGCGGAACGGTTGAGGTATTTTGTAGTAGGCAATTATTTGATAATCGCCTTGTAGTATTACAGATCGGGTGAAGCCGGACCAATCGATTCGGAGTTAGTCAGTTGTCAGTTGTTGTCATGTCAGTTGTCAGTTGTCAGTTTTCAGTTAAACTCTTTTTCCGATCCTTGGTCTTACTGACGACTGAGAACTGAAAACTTAAAACTGGATGAGTACCAATCGAACGTATCTTGCTTTTGACCTCGGCGCCGAGAGCGGCCGGGCCCTAATGGGGCGCTTACAGTCTGACGCGCTGTCGGTCGAGGAGATCCACCGGTTTCCGAACGAGCCTGTTACCTACAACGGAGAGCTGCATTGGGACGTGGCGAGGCTCTGGCTGGAGGTGCAAAGGGCGCTTGCTCTCGCGAGCTCGATCGACGGCGGCAAGCTGGAGGGCATTGGAGTCGACATGTGGGGGGTTGATTACGCTCTGCTGGGCGAGCGCGGCACGCTCCTCGACAACCCGTTCCATTATCGTGACGCCCGGACGGACGGAATGATGGAACGGGTGTTCGCGCGGGTGAGCCCCCGCGAAGTCTACGAGCGCACTGGCATCCAGTTCATGCAGATCAACGCTCTCTACCAGCTCTACGCCGCATCGCTCAAGACGCCCAAGCTGCTCGAGCTCGCGGAAAAGCTCGTCACCATGCCGGACTTGTTCAACTTCTGGCTCACCGGAGTTCAAGCCTGCGAGTTCACCAATGCCACCACGACCCAGTTGTACGATCCTCGAAAGAAGGACTGGTCGACGGAGCTGCTTGGCAAGCTGGGGTTGCCGACCCACTTCCTGGCCCCGGTAATTCAGCCGGGAACGGTTCTCGGCGGGCTCGCGCCGAACGTCGCGCTCGCGGCGAAGATCGGCCCAGTCCCAGTCATTGCGCCCGCCTGCCACGACACCGGCTCGGCGGTGGCAGCCCTGGCGTCCACCGGGGAGTCTGCTTTTATCAGCTCGGGGACCTGGTCGCTGCTGGGCACGGAGACCATAGAGCCGGTGATCAATGCCGAGGCGCAGCGGCTCAACTTCACCAACGAAGGCGGAGTCGGCGGCGCCTTTCGGCTGCTCAAGAACATCATGGGACTCTGGCTGCTCCAGGGCTGCCGGCGGGACTGGAAATCCCCGGCGCGCGACTTGGGGTACGCCGAGCTGGCCGAACTCGCCCGTTCGAGCCCGCCCTTTCGCAGCCTGGTCGACCCGGACCACCCGTCCTTCCTGCACCCCGCGAGCATGACGGAGGCTATCGCCCGTTTTTGCGAAGCGAGCCGCCAGCCCGCTCCGCGCGACCCGCCGGAATGCGCCCGCGCCGTGCTCGAAAGCCTGGCGCTCAAGTACCGGTTTGCTTTGGAGAGTCTTGAGAACCTGACGGGCAGGACCTACCGCGAGATCCGCGTCGTGGGGGGCGGGGCCAGGAACGAAATGCTCAATCAGTTCACCGCCGAGGCCACCGGAAGGCCTGTCTTCGCCGGCCCCGTCGAGGCTACAGCGCTAGGCAACCTGGGAATGCAGATCCTGGCTACGGGCGCCTTGAGATCGCTCGATGAAGTCCGGCAGCTCATCGCCAGGTCGTTCCCGGCGCGGCTTTACGAGCCTCGGGAGCCCGAAAAGTGGAAGGAGCCGTACTCGCGGTTCAAAGAATACTGCGGCGGTTCGACCGCTCCCCCGCCTTGAAACGGCGAGGCTGCTTTGCGTCTTTCGGGAGTTTGCGCGAGGATGTCTTCTAAACAGAGCGACGTAAATTGTTAGTGGCGGTCTATGCTACTCTAAAGGGAAATTCTTTTCCCTCCGAGTACGGATCAACATCTCATCTCAGCGCCTTGGCTCCGTGGACTCTGTGACGATCAGGAACCTCAACACGGAGCGCACGGAGGATCTCCGTGACCTCAGTGTTGAAGCCTTGGAGGCGCGGAGGTCACAGAGAACGTACAGCCGAGTGCGGCGATCC
>QHZK01000448.1 GCA_003224635.1 Acidobacteriota bacterium
TGGAAATTTCTGGGCCATTCGGAAGGAAGAAGCTGGCGGAAAGAAAGGAAGGAAAGTTCTCGTGCCGCGACGTGAAAAAGTAAGCTAACCCTGGCTGGTAACGGTTGGGTATCCGGCGACGGCGCTCCACGCTGTCTACGGTCAAATGGATGTGACTGCCGGCTGGAATCAACAGGCGGTCGCCGGAGTAGACGTCGCGCTCAACCGCGCCCTCGAGACTATTCCCGGGTTTCAGACCGGAGAGTTTACGTGGAGCGTCGAGCCGAACCTCGACGAACAGGCTTGCCGTCGGCAGGGCGCGATCATCACCTTCAGCACCAGCGGAAAGGACCGGCGAGAGGGATGCAACCAAAGTCAGGATGAAAACGTACAGCAGGCGCGTACCGCGCGCTACGGCCTGTGCCTGCAGCTCGGGTGAATCGCTCAGCTCGAGGCAGGGACGCAGCGGCAACTCGACCGAAGTCTTCTGCGCGTTTGCGCGATCGAGCGAGATTCGTAAGGTGCGCCGGAGCATTGTCCTTCACTTTCGCGATCCGCCCCAGCCTTCCCGCCCTGGCCCCGAAGTCCGCGTGAATCCGATACTGCTTCCGGCAACCTCAGCAAAGCGTCAAAGGCGAAGCCGCAACTTCGTAATTTTTAATGATAGCGGAAAGCCGATAGGTTTTCCAAACATCATTTCACCTTGACCAGCACGACCCCGTGCCGGGGAACCTGGGCGGAGTAGCTCCCCTCGAACGATCCCAGATCCTTTTTGGCCCAAAGATCGCGCACGCTGGCGGAGCCCGAGACTTCGATATCGCTGAAATTCACTTTGATGGTCGCCGCGTCTTCGCCCCGATTGAACAGGCCGACCGCCTTGCCGCCGTCCGCCAGCGGTTTCATCCAGACCTCATACGGCCCTTCCTGCCAGACCCGGTGACCCTGCACGCCCTTGGGGTCCTGGTCGACGGCGACCACTTCCGAATTGGTCAGGATCGCCAACGTGTCCGGCGTCATCGCGGAGAGGTCGTTCCCGGCGAGGAGCGGCGCGGCCAGGATGCACCACAAGCTCATGTGGGTCAGGTACTCGTCGTGGCTCATCTTGCCGTTCCCGACTTCGAGCATGTCGGGATCGTTCCAGTGGCCGGGGCCGGCGTATTTTTCGAGGCCGTTCTGGTCGAAGCCGATGACGGACATTCGGTCGTACCTGTCGCTGATGTCGCCCGTCGTGCGCCACAGGTTGCCCCCGACCGACGCTCCCCACTGCCACACGCTCTCGAGGCCGTACTGGCACAAGCTGTAAACGATGGGCCGCCCGGCGCGCGCGAGCGCGTCGTGCATTTTCTTGTAGGCGGCCTGCATCTCGGCGGGCTTATAAACCCGCGACGCGCTGCACCAGTCGTACTTCAGATAGTCGATGCCCCACTTCGCGTACTGCTCGGCGTCCTGTGCCTCGTGGCGGTAGCTCCCTTCATACTTGGCGCAGGTCTGCGGTCCAGGCGAAGAGTAAATACCCAGCCTCAGCCCCTTGCTGTGGACGTAGTCGGCGAGCGCCTTCATGTTCGGGAATTTCTCGTTCGCTTGAATCACGCCGCTCGAGTCGCGCTGGCCCTGCCAGCAGTCGTCGATGTTGACGTAGACGTAGCCCGCGTCCTTCATGCCGTTTGAGGCGATGGCGTCGGCGGCGGCGCGCACCACCGCGTCACTCACCTTACAAGCGAAGTGGTTCCAACTGTTCCATCCCATGGGCGGCGTCAGAGCCAATCCCGGGTCCTGGGCGGGCAGCGCGCCGCCCAGGCAGCAAAGGGCCAGAGCAGCGACCAAGGAGTGCCCAACCCAGCGCACGCTTTTGTTGCTCATCATTCGCTCCTTCGGAAGAACGTCTGTAAGATGATCGCCAAATGATTGACTGACGCGCCGAGACCTTCGGGCCTTGGGGAGTGTACTACCGCAGGCGAGATGAGTCCAGTTTCACACGCAGACTTGACCAGCATGTCATTTCGTTACTCAGAGCGAGACTTCTCGCTTCGCTCGGAATGGCATCGAGCCGCGGCTTTACCTGAAAACGTCCTCCCACAGCAGAATCGGAGAGTTCCCCGCCCACACTCGCGGCCACGTTCCGCCAACAGGCGCTCGAACCACTGCGTGTATCCCGTCGCCTCCATCCCGATCAGCGACGGCCTCGGCAAACTGGCGTAAAAAGTTCCCGCTTCGCCGGTCTACAGAAGACGTCGTAGCTGCAGGTTTGCGATCATCATTAGGTTTTGGATTGCGCCGCAGGCAGGGTCTTGCGGATTCCATCCAGTACGCCGTTGACAAACTCCACGGAGTCCTTTCCGGAAAAGCGGCGGGCGATCTCGAGGGCCTCATTGATCACCACGGCCGGGGGTGTGTGCGGGTCGTGCAGCAGCTCGTAAAGCGCCAGGCGGATTACGTTGCGGTCCACTGCCGCCATGCGCTCCGGCCGCCAGTGTTCCGCGCGCTCGCGCAAGGCGTGGTCGAGCGCCTCGACGTCCTTCACGGTCCCTTCAAAGAGGCCCCGCGCAAAACTCTCTACATCCGCGTCCAGCTTCTTCGACGCGAGAAAGGTCGAGACCACGTGTTCGGCCGTATGGTCTCCAACCTCCCACTGGAAGAGCATCTGCAAGGCGAGTTCGCGAGCTTTGCGGCGTGATCCCATCGGCTCTCAGCTTTCCGCTTTCAGCCAGCTAATTCGCCCGAGCGCTTCGAAGACGGCGCGGTCGAGCGTATCCATGATGGAAATCTGACCTCCGGGACTTCTAGCAGGCTGCTGAAAAACCATTGCGCATGTCATTCTGAGCGAAGCGAAGAATCCCGGCATTTGTGAAATCAAGCAAATACAGAGATCCTTCGTCGCCTTCGGCTCCTCAGGATGACAGCTTCCGGAGTTTTTCAGCAACCTGCTAGGACACCACGCCTTCTCCTCCGTGTCGTAGAAATATTCCTCGAACCCGAAAGTCCCATCCTGTCGCTGAAAGATTTCAACCTTTCGCTTGCCATCCTGGCTGAGAATTGTTCTTCTCGTCTTTGGTGCCATCCGAGCACTACCTCGCCCCAAACTTCGGCGGCCGCTTCTCGAGAAAGGCGCGCGTGCCTTCCTTCATGTCAGCGGTGGTGCAGCAGAGGCCAAACAACGTGGCCTCGAGAAACTCGCCCTCGGCCTCGGTCATTCCGCAGCCGCGATTGACCGCTTCCATGGCGAATTTTACCGCCAACGGGGCATTGGCCATGATTTTTCGCGCCAAGGCCTCGGCCACGGCGATCAGGTCTTTCGGCGCCGCGACCTGGTTCACGAGCCCGATGCGGTAGGCCTCCTGGGCGCTGATCGGCTCGCCGCTCAGAATCATCTCGTGCGCCCGAGCCTTGCCGACCAGGCGCGGCAGCCGCTGAGTGCCGCCGTAGCCGGGGATGATCCCCAGCTTGACTTCGGGCTGCCCGAAGCGCGCGTTCTCTGACGCCACGCGCAGCGTGCAAGCCATCGCCAGCTCGCAGCCTCCTCCCAGCGCGTAACCATTCACCGCGGCAATGACCGGCTTGCCCAGATTCTCAATCGAGTCGAGCACGCGCTGTCCTCGCAAGGAAGTCTCCTTGCCCTCGACCGGTGTCAGGACGGCCAGCTCGTTGACGTCGGCGCCCGCCACAAACGCTTTTTCGCCCGCGCCCGTCAGGATCGCCGCGCGCGCGTCTTCGTGGTCTCGAACCTCGTC
>QHZK01000460.1 GCA_003224635.1 Acidobacteriota bacterium
TGTAAAACCATACTTTTTCATGTCAGCCGAGCACATGACGAGGTGGCGCTCCGTGGAAAGACCCTGATCGAGGATGAACCGGGGCTCTTGGCACAACTGGTCGGCCTGCGCATAGCCCGGAACCACCAGGAAGGCGTTGCCGGGTGTTTGGAGGGGCATGCCAGGGATCGGGAACAATGCCGCGCCCGCGTCCCTTCGATCCGTGGGTAACTGGTGATACTCCCAGCGTAGACCGATGTTGATGGTCAAGTTTGGCGTCGCCCGAAAATCGTCCTGGAAGAAGGCATTCAAGAACTTGCCGTCATGATAGTTCACGCGCTTCGCCACGCTACGTCCGGCGCTCCCGGGGTATCCCAGCAGGAAATCCGACACGGTAAAGTTGCTGTAAAGATTGCCGAAATCGAACTGGCCGTGCGGTGAGAAGGGGGCCTGGTCCCGCAGCGATTGGTAGGGCTGCATGTCCACCCCGGTGGCGATCGTATGCTTCCCTTTGGTTATCGTGAGAGTATCGTTGTATTTCTCCACCATGTCATTCGACTCGACCGGACGGTAATTCGAGTCTCCAATGCCGAAATAACCCTGCGACAGGCCGAAGTATGGGAAGCCCTCGTCTTCCGGGGACAAAGCTTTCAGGTTTGCAATGCCGAAACTCTCGACGAAGCCCTTTGCCCTCGGGCAGTTCTCACACGTTCCAATGTCCATGTTGCGTGAAAACCCAAAGCGGAACTCATTGAGGATGGTGGGGCTTAAGGTGTGAGTCCAACTGAGAGCAATATTCTGCCCTCGATAGCGGATTTTGTCCCCAAAGCCCGGCAAGGTAGTGTAAGCCTGATCTGTAGTGAAGGTCACCGACTGCGCGAAGATGTACCGGCCATATATGTTGTCATTGGGTCCAAAAGAGTGGTCGATCCTCGCGCTGAACTGGTTATCATTTCTTCTCTCCCTGGGATTAACGACAAAATTGGGCGACCCCGGGCGATTGGGGGCTGGGATAAACGGGATGACTTTCTTGGCGACAGGGTCGATACGCTCGTTGGGGTTGGGGATGATGTTGTCGGGAAATGCCTGGCAGGTCGAGCCAAATGGAGGGTCTGGACAAGTGGTCGGGTCGATGATCCGATACGGCACGGTTCCCGTAGTCGGGTCGGGCTCTGTCAACAGTTCCGAGAAATCTCCTCCCAGCATTGCCGGGGTGGGTACCAAACCCGTGCTGGTCAGGCCCTTGCGCTTCCGCAAGGCTTCGTAGCCGCCGAAAAAGAACGTCTTGTTTTTCTTGATCGGACCGCCCACGTAACCGCCGTATTGATTGCGTTTGAAGGGCGGCCGTTCGTTGTCGAAGAAGTTCCGCGCATCCAGTTTATCGTTGCGCAAGAATTCGAAGCCGCTTCCGTGGATCTCATTGGTCCCCGATTTCGTGACCAGATTGATGGTCGAGCCGCCGTTCTTGCCAAAGACAGCCGAAAAAGACTGCGTCTGAATCTTGAATTCCGATATAGCGTCCGGCGACGGCTGAATGGAGAAGCCTCCGGTAAACATGTTCTTCGAGTCCACGCCGTCAATCAGGACATTATTCCCGGAGCCGCGCAGGCCGTTCGAAGCGTACGTGTCCTCGCTGAAAGGCGAGCCAAAGATGTTTGACGAAAAACCGCCGCGGTCCGGCACTGTCCCGGGCATCAGCAGGGGCAGAGTGCCAAAACGGCGTATGTTCAGCGGGAGCTCCGAGACCTGAGCGGTGGTGATGGTCGCGCCCACGGTAGCTGTGGCGGTTTCTACCAGTGGAGCAGCAGCCGCCACTTCCACCGTCGTTGTGACCGCCCCCACCCGAAGTTGCACATCCACCAGAGCCTTCTGAAAGACGTCAAGCTTGATGCCCGTCTGGACAGACTTCTCAAATCCGGGATGTTCAACGGTTAGTGTGTACGTGCCAACGGGGAGCGAGGTCACCACGTAACTGCCGTCCGGGCCAGCCTTCTTTGTGACCGCGAAACCTGTGGCGCTGTTGGTAATCGTGACGCTCGCCTCGGGGACCGTCGCGCCGCCTGGATCCGTGACAGTTCCGTATAGGGTCGCGCCCACCTCCTGCCCCTGCAGCTCCGGGCAGCCCGAGAGCAGCAAAGCGAGCGCCGTTAGCGCCGGCACCCAAAGAATCCTACGCGCCTTCAACCTTGCGAGGATTTGCTCGCGCTTCATGTGAACACCCCTGGATCGGCCAAAGCAAAGCCGAGAGAATTGATTGAACCCGTGGTACCAACGGACGTTTCTCGGAACCAAAAAGACCTGAACCCCGCGGCGCTCCCGCCAGTAGATACCGAAGCCGGATTCATGTCAAGCAGAATTCAGAGCCTTGTGGGTTGCAGTGGGTTGCGTTGCATTGCATCGGCCGGTAGCGGTGTCGTCCGTCGGCAATTTTACTGCCACTCATTTTGCAAATGACACCACTACCGCACCGGCCTATTGAAGCGACCACCCGTTCCGAGTACGATGCGCGGAGTGCGTTTCCTGCGCTTCATTGCCAGCACGGTCCAGCCGAGAGTCGGGACGGCCCTCCTTGCGCTCGCGCTCGGATTCTGTACGTCGGCCCAAAGCTTGCTCTCGCAAACTGCAGAGCAGACGGGGGAACAGGCGGCACGGAAGATCGACTCGGGCGACCTAAACGCGGCCCGGAGTTTGCTCATATCAGCTTTGAAGCTTTATCCGCGCTCCATTGCCCTGCACAAGCTGCTCGCCACCCTGGAGTTCAAGGAACAGCATTTTGGGCCGATGCGGTCCGAGCTTCTGCGCACTCTGGAACTGGATCCCGCAGATACGGAAACGCGGCTGAACCTCGCCATGCTTGAGTCAAGCCTTCGCCACTACGCCCAGGCCGTCCCTCACCTCCAGGAGTACACGCGGCTGAGGCCCGCTGATGCTCAGGGGCATCTGCTCCTGGGCCGGGCTTATTTGAACACGAACCAGACCCTCGTGGCGGAGAAAGAAATCCAAAAGGCCTTGACGCTCGATCCTCGCCTGCCGATGGCACACCACGACTTGGGTTTCGCCGAAATGACTTTGGGAAGAAACGACGCGGCTCTCGAAGAGTTTCGGAAGGAAATCGAAGTGAACCCATCCTCCGAGGACGCCTATTTCCGCGCCGGAGTGATTGAGTTGGAGCGCGACCACGTAGCCCAGGCTGAGGCACTGCTGCGCCAAGCCGTGGCTCTTGATTCGCGCAATGCCTCGGCCCACTTTGAACTTGGACGCAGTTATGTTAAAGGGCGCAAATTCGAAGCGGCGCAGGACGAGTTTCGCCAGGCCCTCAGCCTGAACTCCAGGCTGATCCGCGCGCATTACGGCCTCGCGCAAGCGTTGCGGGCGGCGGGGAAAACAGCCGAAGCGCAACGCGAACTTGAACTGTTTGCCCAGCTCATGGCGCGAAACCGCTCGTCGGGCTCGGGCGGTTCTGCTTCGAACGACTCGCAATGAGGAGCGGGGAGGCAGCTCGGGGATTGAGGCGAGTCGCAGCAAGGGCTGGCGCCTGCGATTGCGTCCGAGAGATCATTCCATCCAATTAATCCGAGGGATCGGTCTCATCGGTAGGATCCTTAAGATCATGGGTTCTGCGGTGCTGAGGATTCGCCCTCCTTCTGCCGCCGCGCCTTCATCCTTTCCTCCCGCC
>QHZK01000461.1 GCA_003224635.1 Acidobacteriota bacterium
GTCGAAGTGGCCTTTGCCAAGGGCAACGCGCGCGGCGGCGAGGTTGGGACCTCGGGCGGCGGAGTGCGGGTTGCTCTCGACCCCTCGGTCAACCTCAACCTGGAGGCCTCGACGTCGTCCGGCTCGGTCTCGACCGACCTGCCGATGGTAGTCACCGGCACAATCTCGACGTCGCACCTGAGCGGCAAGATCGGCTCGGGCGGTGAGACGCTTCGAGTCCACTCCGACGGCGGACCGGTCCGCATCGAAGCGCGGTGAACAGCACGCGATGAATCTGCTGAGAATTGCGACATATAGTGCGATCATTGGCTGTAGCGGCTCTATGAATGCAGTAGACGGCGGCCGCTCCCGAAGCATCTGAAGACGCCTGCCAATGCGTCGAAGCAAGTTGCGCTCGTCCTCGCGGGCGCTGCCCTCTTCATCTATCTCCTGACCTTTATCTGGCCGCACACTCCGATCTATCAAGGCGACAACGCGCCGGTTTTTCTCTTGGACGCCGTTCGCATGTCCGAAGGGCAGGTCATCTACCGCGACTTTTTCGAGCTCACATTTCCTGGAACACAGTTGGTTTACCTTGCCCTGTTCAAGACATTGGGCATCCGGGCCTGGATTCCGGGCGCTTTGCTCCTGCTGTTCGGCGTCGGCCTGACGTGGCTCAGCATCGTGATTTCAAAACAAGTGATGACGGGCGCATCGGTCTTCCTTCCCGGCGCCTTGTATCTTTCGCTCTGTTTTGGCAACGCGCTCGACGTCACGCACCACTGGTTCAGCATCCTCGCGGTCATGGCCGGACTTGCCGTGATGATTCAGCATAGAAGCGTGGCGCGCGTCGCGGGGACGGGCGCCCTGTGCGGCCTGGCGACCTGCTTCACTCAGTCGCGGGGCGCGCTGGCGGTGTTGGCGATGGCGCTGTTCCTGGTGTGGGAATGGCGCGCCACAAAGCGGCACGGGAGCTGGCTTGCCCGGCGCGGGGTTTGTCTGTTCGCGGCGTTTCTGGCAGTCAGCGCGCCGTTCATCGCCTACTTCATTTGGAGAGCCGGGGTGAAATCATTCGTCGATTGCACCTTCGGCTTCCCCCTGCGTTACTACGCCGCCTTCAACCGCAATAACCTCGGCGTTTACATGGTGGACGCGCCTGACCTCCCGTGGCCGCTCGAAGCGCCCGCGCTCGGCATCTGGCTGTTGGTCCATGCCCTTCTTCCGCTCGTCTATTTGCTTTTCTTCGCGCGACAGGCGCGAGAGGCGAAACAGCATCCCGAGGAGCCGTGGGACCGGCTGACGCTCCTTAACCTCGTGGGCCTGTCCCTTTTTCTCGCCGTGGCGTCCGCTCCGAACTGGTTTAAGGTGTCGTCGGCGGCGCTGCCGGCTTTGATCTTGCTGGTTTGGTTCGTCCGTTCCAGCAGCCGGTTTGCCCGCGCGGCCAGGCTCTTGCTGTGGCTCGCGGCTCTCGCCGTCGCTGTCGTCAAGCCCGTGACGGCGCAAACCGGTTGGCGCGGCACGCTCGAGACCCCTGTCGGCCGCGCCACCCTCCTCGAGTCCGACCGGTTTCTGAAGGCTCGCTGGCTGCTCAGCCGGACTCGGCCGCGTGACTTTTTCCTCGAGGCGGGCGATACCGATCTATACTTTCTGCTCGACTTGCGGAACCCGGCCACCGTGTCCTTTCTGACCCCTACCGACTACACGCGCCCCGAACAGGTTCAAAGCGTGCTGGACGCTCTCGAAAGGCGCCAAGTGCGCTTCGTGCTGTGGCCAGTATGGCTCGACCTGCCGGAGGACAATCGCCGGGCGGGAGACCACCTGCGTCCGCTCCGGGCCAACCTGCGCAACGCTTATCACGTCGTCAAAACGTTTCCGGACGGGGACCAGGTATGGGAACGGAAGTAAGACAATGCGGCATGCGACACGGGTCAAGAGGCGGTAGTGGGTCAGCTTCGGTGTAGCGGCGCTCTATGAGCGCCAATCGGTCTCCCTCGTCAAGCGCATAGTTCAGCGGCCGCCGCCCTGAGCTTGGCCGACGAAGTAGCAGTGCCCGGTCCTCGCGCGGTAAGAGTCACAGAGCGGCGCTCTATTGAGCGCCGAAAGCGGCGGTCGCAGACCGCCGCTACAGAACACAGCTAAAGTGCAAGGACCAATCGGTCTCCCTCGTGAAGCGCGATTTCTTCTGAAAACTCGAACCTGGCCTCGCTGCCTTCTCGATGAAGCGCATGCTTCAGCGGCCGCGTCCCGAGCTTGGCCGACGAAACCGCGGCGGCCGGCCTTCGCGCCGTCAGAGTCACAGAGCGGCATTCGAGACGGCCATGAGCGATCGAAAGTGTAAAGCGCAGGCCGGCTTCCTGAAGGACTTGCGAAAACGTGCCCCAGCCGCTCGCGGTCGACCAGAACGAGGAGAATCGCTCGGGGCGGATTCGCGGCTGAGCGACCACGCTTTTTTCCGCCCCGTGATAGCGGAAGCCGCTCAGGGCAAGCAGCGGCGCCCAGCTCGCCATCGGACGCGCGTAATAGTGGCCGCACTCGGCTTCGTCCCAGGGGTTTCTTCGCTCGCCATCGTAGCGGCGGCGGCTGTTCTCGATCACCTCAATGCCCTCTGCCGTCATGCCCATGTAGAGCATGAGAGCGGCGGCAGCATACTCGAGCCCCGTCCAGACCTCCGCGAAATAAGGGAACGGAGCTTCCGGCCGCTTCCCTGCCGGATACTCGCAGATCAGCAGCCCCGCCTCATCGTTCAGCGCGTAGGTCCTTTGCGCGGACTCGTGATCGTAAAGCGTTCGCTTGTAGTTGTACTTGTAGATCGACTGCAAGGCGCTCTGAATGTGGCGGCGGTCGAGCAAGAGACCCAGCCCGGCGACCTGGGCGAAGTACTGGCCTACAAGCTGATCGACGAAGCACCCTTCACCCAACTGGAAGGCGGGATGTTCGGTATCCGCCGCGCCCATGCCGGCCTGGAGCCCTTTGGCGATCTGTGCCTGCGGAACAGCGCCAACTCTCTGGATGTAGAACTCGCCGTTGAACAGGTGGGCGTCGATCCACTGGCTTCCGAGCCGAAAAATGCGGTGATACTCCTCGGCTGACTCCGTATCTCCCAAGGCGCGGGCCATTTCTTCTGCGGCGCGCAGAGCGCCGAGGTACCAGACCCCGCAGAGAGGATTGGGGCCGATGAATTCCACGTCATACGTGTTGTGCTGGACGCCTTCCATCACTCCATCGCGGTTCGAGTCCCACCCGCCCTTGATCCAGGCAAACTCGAGGGCGCGTTTCGCCGCCGGCCAGAGTTGCCGCAGCCACTCTGTGTCGCCGGACAGGCGCCAGTCGTAATAGAGTTTCATAATGGAGCCCATCTGACCGTCCGCCGCGGCGACGCCGAAGTGCTCGATGCCGTAGGGCAGCATCTCGCGGAAGTCCATGCGGCCTTCGGCGTCGGTGCTGAAGCCGAACTGGCGCTCGCGCAGGGACCGGGCGAGGGTGGGAAAGAGGCTGGCCGTGGCAGCCTCGTAGTTCCACACGTGCGTGCAGCTCCCAAAGCAGCAGCCCGAGTGTTCATTGCAGCCCTCGAAGCCGTGGAACCCTCCGTCAGCGGTTCGGAACGACGTGGGAGAAACCAGAGCGGACAGGGTCGCCGTGGCGGCGTCTTTGACCGCCCCGGGCAGCGTGGTCCCGCGCAGGGCGGAGACGAACCGCCGCGTGCGCGCTTCGAGATCGGGCAGGCGGCGCGCCGCGTATTCCGCCGCTTCCCAGGCATCGCGGAATCGGGTGCAGTAATGGTTTCCAATGAGGTCGTCCTCGTGACCTTGCGGCGCTTTCCACCCGCACCGCCTCGGAGTACGGTTGGGAAAATGCCAGCTCAGAAGGAACGTATACTCCGCTTTGCCGCCCGCCCGAATCTCGCGCTGGAGGCAGATCGAGCCTACCGCACTCCGCACCGGCGCTTCGGGTCCGAGCTCCCCGTCGGCGGAGAAGTCGTCCCAGAAGAGTAGCGGGCCCTGCCACCACCTGGCGCTGGGCCAGCCTCGCAGATAAGTCACTTTGCCGCCCCCGCCTGTCAAGACAGAGAGCGCGAACGTTCCGGCCAGAGGATCACCGGCGGCGAGGAACGGGTTGCGCATCAGCAGGCCTGCAAAACCCTCGCCCTGACGGAAGTCGTTCACACGGCTCGCGGCCCCGTCGCCTTCGCCGGCTGGGTTCTCGATCGAGAAGGCGATGGATGCTGTGACTTTGGACGCTCCCGGGTTCGCGACCTGGTATCGCAGCACGGCGACCGGCAACCCGGAATCGTCCGCTTCGAGCGGCACAAAGGGAGTAAAAGCCTCGAGCGCCACCCTCACCGGCAGGATCGAGTCCTCGAAGTCCACGCGGACGAGCGGAAACTCCCCGGTCAACGCGCAGGACGCGAGGCGCGGCATTCCCGGCACGTTCTCCGAGCCCAGGCCCGAAGGCCCTTCGTAGGGAGGCATGATGCGCGCCTCGAGAATCCGCACAACGGGCTTTGCGGTTCGGGCCTGAACCCAGATTGCCGGAAAAGCGTAGCCGGGAGACTTGCCCTGGTCAGGCCGGTTGAAGATCCACCATTCCTTGAGCTGGCCGCGGCCGCCCAGGCTGATGCTGCCCGCCCCCACTCCGCCCAGCGGGAAGGCCAGCATCGCGCGCTGCCGGCCCGTGAAGGTCCGAGGATATTCGATGGCGAGCCGATGAGCGGACTTCGGTCGAGGAGGCTTCGCCTCAGCCTGCTCCGGTTCGCGGCCGCGGGCAGAAGACGCGGGCAAGGACAGCGCGCCCGCCGCCAGCGTCTTTAAAAAGTTGCGTCGACCCTTGCTTCGGCCATTCTTTCCATTTGAGCGCGGCCCAATTGAGTGCGGCCCGTTTGAGCGCGGCATGAACGGTGACCCTCCTTCTCTGGCAATTGTTCGGCAATCTTTTCGGCCCTTTTGCAGGCCCTGCTCTCGGGGGAACCTCTTCCGGATTCCGGAGGCGCGGACAGTCCCCGGCAGCGTCTCGCCCCGGGGGCGCCGCGCTACACTAAAGGCGTCAGTATATCTTGTAATCTCTGGTCAGAAACGTTCCGGGTCAGAAACGTTCCGGCTTATCGAGAATTGCAAAATAAAGTCACGATGACCCGCTGTAGCGGCGCTCTATGAGCGCCGAAAACCGGCGGTCGCAGACCGCCGCTACAGAAGAGGTCGTCACTCTATCCTGCAATCATCAGTAAGAGACGTTCCGGCGGAACGTCTCTACGGCCGCACGCGCAAAAACAGGACCAGGCCCCTGGGGTGAGCGCCGTAAACCGGGTGGAGCGAGGCGGGGACGCCGTAAAGCGTCGCCTGTACTCCGAGCGCCGACGTCAGGTGTGGGATCACCTCGATCTCGTGGTCATACCCGAGCGTATAGGCCTGCACACGAGCCAGAAAGCGCTCCTCGAACCCGGCCGGCAACGGGTTTTCTCCGAGCAGGAGTTCAGTAGTCCGGTCGACGTTTTCCGCGCGGCCCCACACGTAATTCCGAGTCCGGAAGCGGAGCGTCGACTCTGCCAGGTAGCTATTGAAGACCTCGCCCTCCGGCAACGTGCGGTTGCGGCCCCAAACCAGCGTAGTTGCCCAGTTGCCGCCTTCGAGCGGCCGGTTGTACATGACGGAGGCCGTCATGCGGAGCACGTCTTCCTTGGGGTTGAGCTGCTC
>QHZK01000074.1 GCA_003224635.1 Acidobacteriota bacterium
CATGCCTTCCCTTGCGGTACGGCCTGAACGTTGGCCCGTGCCTCCGGACTGGGTTCTGAGGCTAACGTGTCGGGTCTGCTTCGACACAGCAGGTTCCCCCACTGCGCCTGACCCCAGGCTACCGGGCTCATAGGGTTTTGCCCGGGAGGGGACGTTGCACCCCTCTGGTAAGCGCGGGTCTCGGCCCGCGATGTGTTTCGTCAACGCTCACAACCTCCGCGATTACCGAGCCGGGCGGGCCGCTATACCGCGCGCGGATCGAGCAATACGGCAGCGGCTGCGGCAACTGGCTGACCGCCGCGTCGAGCGAGATATCTTGGGTGCTGTAGGCTCCGACCGAGAATGGCCCGAGTGACAAAGTTCCCGTGCCCTCGCCCGCTTCGCCGTCGAATTCCTTGGCTACATGACCGGCGTTGTACCGTTCGGGCCCTTTTGCTGTGTATGCGCCCGTGGGATATTCCACGGTTATTCTGATGCTCTGCGGCGCGCCGAGGGTGTTCCGCACAATCACGTGCGGCGTGAACGTGCCCACGCCGCGAAAAGGCGAGTCCTTGGTCGGAGTGCCAATCGGGATGCCGCTCGCGTGCACGGCGCTCGCGTGCTGGCGGGCCGGGTCGGGAAATTCGAGCGTGGTGGAAAAGCCCGTCGCCGAGTCGGTGACCTTCCCCTGGGCAATCAGCGCCGGATGCGCTCCGCGTTGGATGACGGTGATGCCGCCCTCGGGCGCCTCCGATACGCTCACGTTGATGTCCGCGAGCAACTGCGGAATCGACAGCACCTTGGTCTCGTGCGGGTTGAAAACCAGCGGCGCACTCGGGTGCTGCTTGCCGCCGAAGTCGAGGAAAACGTCTGCCACCTTCAGGTCGCCCGACATGTTCGAGACCATCACCCGCCCGTCGCGCCCGCCCGCGAGCCCCCACCACAGACCGTTGAGCACAGCGGGAATGTCACTCCGCCCGGGATCATTTTCCACCATCTCCGACTCGTGCACCAGACGGCGCGCCGGATTGGTCATGGTCAACTGGCCTACCACCGGCATGATCGTGCCGATAAAATAGACCGAGACGCTGCCTTCTGCGAAGGCCCCGGTGGGATCGGCGCCCAATTCGGTCAGGAGCTTCCGGAGGTCCACGGGCAGCTTCGCCTGCGGCTGGATCGTCATGTGCGTGAGCACAGTTTCGCCCGTCAGGCTGCGAATCGCCAGCGTCAGGTCCGTGGGCTTGGGCGAATCGCTCACCAAGAGAAGCGTAGACTCGAAGCCGTCGCGGAGCGAGTAATAGGGAAAGTCCACTTCGCGCGCCGCCTCAGGGCGGTCCGGCCCGCAGCAAGCCACTCAGCGGCCAGTGCGGAGCACGGCGAAACCGCCGAGAAGCAATACAAGGGTGAGCACGAAACTGAGTGCCGCGTCTTTCATAGGACCCCTCCCGCTGATCAATTGTGGGCTTGCTAACTCATGGTGGCCGTGAGTGTATAGCCGGGGGGGGGGGCACGCTGTCAACTCAGGAATACTACGCAAATCGGGTGTAGAGGATATGCTCTACATAATAGTACCGGCGCGGGTCGGCGGTTTCGCGCCACTTCTCACTTGTCACTCGCCACTGCCTCGACCGGCCGCTCCTCCGGCGCGAGGCCTGAGAGGATCACCCGCCGCACGACGTCCATGATGCGCGCGCGGTCTTGGATCGCGCACCCTTCGGTCGGGACAGGATCATGGAACGTGATGCGCATCACGCCTGGGTGAATGGCGAACTCACCCTTGCGCATGATCCTGGCGGACCCGGAGACGGACACGGGGACAATGGGAGCGCCGGCCTTGATGGCCATGATGAAGACGCCCCTTTTGAACGGCTGAAGGCGCCCGTCGGGACTGCGCGTGCCCTCGGGAAAGACCAGGAACGAGTTCCCCGCCCGGAGCGACTTTGCGGCCCGCTCCACCGCCTCGATGGCGCGCTCGCGGTCCCGGCGGTCGACGGGAATGAATCCGCGCAGCTTCATGGCGCGCCCCAGGATCGGAACGCGGAAAAATTCTTTCTTCGCCAGCACCAGCACGGGCGGCAGCAGCACAAACACGGCCGGCGGGTCGGCGTTGCCCTGATGATTGGGCATATAGACTGCCGGGCGGCCGCGCGGAATCTTCTCCTGATTGCGCACGTCGAGCCGCACTCCCGCCACCCGCAGCGCTGCGCGCGTTCCTTGCAGGCCGGCCCAGTAAAGCGGATCGGTGTCACCGCTCAGCACTGCATAAAGGAACAAGGGACCGCCGAGGAAAAAAATGAAAGCGAAAGCAACGAGGGTAGCCAGAAGCGTGCGGATCATAGACCAGTTTATCAGTTTGTCAGTTTGTCAGTTTGTCGGCTTCTCAGCTTTTCAGTCGGTCAGCGCGTCAGTTCGTCAGTCATTGGCCAACCGAAACACTGAAATGCTGAAATACTGACAGACTGAAATACTGATTACTGCTCCGTCTTGCCTTCGAGCCAACCCTCGCGCACGGCCCGTCGTTCGACGCTGGTGTCCGGCACTTCCGCCACGCGGTAGATGGTCTCGGTTTTGCGGCCCAGAGCGAACTTGATGTTCACGGCCTTTCCTGCCCTCCGCACGCGAAACTTCACTACCTGGCCCGGCCTCAATCCCGCAAGCTGGTCGGTCGGGAGCCCCGTCAAGGCGCGGCCGTTCATCGTCGGAAGGATGTCTCCGCGCGCGAGGCCAGCCTTCTCAGCGTTCGAGCCGGGCTCGACCGACTCCACGCGGAGCGGCCCGCCGAAGCTCCGCTGGGCCTCGAACCCGAGCGCCGGGCCCTCCACCGTCTCCTCGAAGAGGCGCAGACCGGCGTAGCCCAGATAAGTATGGTAATCGAGCTCGGCCGTGCCCGCGACATCGTCACGGAAAAACGCGTCAAGCCCGGCGAATTGAGGCACCAGGTCCGCGATGGTCTTTTCAAGGTCGGCGCGGGTGAAAAACCGGCCGCGCCGCGCAAAGTTCTCATTCAGGCTGCGCATGACGTCGTCCAGACTGCGCCGGTTAGCAGTCGCGTGGCGGATTCCCAGGTCGAGAAGGTAGCCGAGAAGCTCGCCTTTATTGTAATAGGAGATGCTGCGCTCGGGACGCGCGTAGTCCGCGTATTTTTCAAGCCAGGCCTCCCGTCCGGCCTGGACCGCGCTTTGAGACTTTCGCGCCGGCCGCTGCTCGAGATCGCGGATTTCTTGGGCGAGGTTCGCGTAAAAGTCCTGACGCGAGATCAGGCCCGCCCGCAACAGCGCCAGCTCGCCGTAAGTGCTCGTGACACCCTCGGAAAACCACAACTCGGAGGTGTCGTTGCCGTGAACGTAGTCCACCGGCTCCAGTCCCTGCGGCCGGATGCGCTTCACGTTCCAGAGATGAAAGAATTCGTGCGCGGCGATGGACTCGACCGCTTCAGGATGGCGGCGCAGCCGCTCGCCTGAGACGCTGATGGCAGCGCCGTTCGCGTGTTCCATGCCGCCTCCGCCGCCCGCGCGCGCGAAGTGGAAGATGAACGTGTAGCGGGAAAACGGCGCGTCGCGCATCAGGGCCGTTTCCGTCGCCGTGATCTTTTGGAGCGATTGGAGCAAGCGCTCAGGCGAATAATCGGAAGCCGGCGCGTGCACGATCACCCGGTACGTCGCGCCGCTCTGGACATACGAATACTCCTCAAACGTTCCGGTCTCGATAGGACTATCGGCCAGCTCGTCATAGCTTGCAGCTTTGAACTCATCCGCGGCCTTGAACTCGCCCGCGGTTTCGGCCTCCGCGAGCAGCGTTGCCAGCTTCCAGCCTGGTGGCGGGATGACTTTTATCCTGACGCTTCGGTCGCGCTCGCGCGGCAAATAAAACAGCAGCATCGCCGGATTCAGGAACTCGTGCTCGTCGTTGAGCGCGCTCGAAAACGGAGGCTCGCCGTTAGCGTAGACGGCGTACCGCACTTCGAGCTCGGCGCAGGGCTCGGGCCCGCCGCGCCGCGTATCGAGGTCGACTACGGCGAGTTCGAGCGGGCGGCCGTCGCACGCGGCGCGAAGGTCCTGCACGTCCTGGAAGAAGTCGCGGATCTGGTAGAGAGCGTTCCACGCCGGGAACTGGATTTCCGTCGCCGGCGCGGCGTCGGGTATGGTCATCGTCACGCGCACGAGGTGCGACTCGGCCTGGCGGAGGTCGAGTTCGTAGATGATCGGCGGCTGAGGGCGCGCCTGGGCGGACCCCGCGTGCGGGACTGCCTCGGCTGGGATGAGGGCGCGCGCGACATCCGCTCCGCCTGGGAGGAGCGCAAAGGCAAGCCAAGCCCCGACCGGCACGGAGTAAAGCCGCCGTCCCCCTCGAGACCAGGACCCGCCAAATTGTGTCTGCGAAGCCAGCACAAGTTTGGGGTCCACACCATCGCGAGCCGTGTCCATTTTTTGGCTCTAACAGGTCGCTGAAAAACTGGCGGAAGTGTCATGCTGAGTGAAGCGAAGCATCTTTTTCATTGCCTTGAAAATGCAAGGATTCTTCGCTCCGCTCAGAATGACAGAGCTCGCAGCTAGAGCTTGCATTCGGGCGAAAGACCGTTTACTATATCATTAACGCTGACCTGGTGAGGCGCGGCGCAGCGCGGTCGAACGTAATCTTGGAGAAGGGATTGGATCAACTTTACAAAGCTGACCTGCACATGCACACGCGTTACTCGGGGCCGGTCAAGCACTTGCGGCTCCTCCGGGCACGCGACTGCTACTCCCAACCTCTCGACGTCTACCGCCGGGCCAAGCAGCGTGGCATGGATCTGGTCACGATCACCGACCATGACTCAATCGACGGGTGCCTCGAGTTGCTGAACAAGCTCGGCGACCTTCCCGACTTTGTGATAGGCGAGGAGGTGAGCGCCTACCTTCCCTGGTTCCGGCACACCGTCCACATCGGGGTCTTCGGTCACAACGAAGCGCAGCACCGGGACATTCAAAGACTCCGCTCGAACGGCGAGGAGGTGGTCGAATATCTCCGGCGGAACAACCTCCTCTTCGTGCTCAATCACTTCCTCCACGACTTTTCGAACACCGCCCGCCTCCACGAATTCATCGAGCGCATGGCCCAGCTTTTCGATGTCTTCGAGGTCCGCAACGGCACGCTGCAGCGGGAGCACAATACCTTTATCGTCGCCCTGCTTGAGCGCTTCCGAGACCACGCCCGCCCTCTGGGTTTTGTGGGAGGCAGCGACTCGCACACCTTGCGGCGCATCGGGCGCGTCTATACAGCCAGCCCGGCCCGCACGCGCGAGGAGTTCCTCCGTGACATCCGCCAGGGCCGCACCCAGGTCTTTGGGCCCCACTCGAACCACCTCTCGCTCGCCGCCGACATTTATGGTGTGGTGTTGCGCTACTACCCGACCGTGCTCTCCATAGGCAACGGCGAATTTCATCCTCTGATCCGCCTGCGGAGCCTTTTCCTGGGCATTGCTTTTACGCCTTTTCTCTTTACTCCCTACGTAGCCGCTGTGCGCCACATGCGCACAGAACGCGGGCGCATCAAAGTGTTTTCCCGCCTGCTGTTCGGAAACCAGTCCCATCCGTCCGCTCCGCATGAAGTTCTTCGCACCGGGCGCATTCGTTGAGCATGAATGGACGGCTCAACATGTCATCTCCGACCCCCGGCTCCGTGTACTCTGTAGCCATCAAACCTTCAACCTAGCGCGGCAAGGCCGCAACCAAACTGGCCGGGAGTGGCAAGTGGCAAGCGAAAAAATCTTCGCGCCTCGAGACGAAGTTCCGACTTAGTAGTACGGAGCGCACGGAGCATCTCCGTGACCTCGGTGTCGAAGCGTTGGAGGCACGGAGGTCCGAGAGAACGTCCCATTGGTTGCGGCCCAAAATCGCGCCTAGGTGAGAGCCTGTCGGCCACAGGGCACGCGGAGCCAGTGCTTGAAGAGCATGTGTTATCGGTCTCGGCGATTGCTGAAGTAATAGGTCCCCCGCGCTATCAGCTCTACAGGACCGGTGAGTGTGACCTCCTTTCCCTCAGGCCAAGCTACGTCGAGCGCCCCGGCGAGCGTTTGTACGCGGACCTTGCGGCTGGTTAGTCCGTTCAGCACACACGCCACAACTGCGGCGCAGGACCCCGTGCCTGACGATTGAGTCTTCCCTACCCCGCGCTCCCAGAAGCGGACTTCGATTTCGTTCCTGGAGATCACCCTGACGAACTCTACGTTAGTGCGCTTGGGAAACAGCTCGCTTGCTTCAATCTCGCGTCCGAGGTCCGCCCAGTCAAAGGCGTCGAAGTCGGACACTGGAACGGTGCAGTGGGGATTGCCCATCGAGGTGACGGTGACCTTGAGGATTCCCCGCGACGTCTCAAGCGGAAACCCGATCACAGGAGAGTGACCAGTACTGGCCTTGAAGGGAATCTTCTTGGCCTGGAGGATGGGCTCGCCCATGGCGACGCGGAAGACCCAATGCCCCTTATCCGCCTCGAGCATTTGAAGCGACTTCACACCCGCCGGCGTCTCAATCCTCAGTTCGCGCAGGCGCGACACCCTTTGCGCCTGCTTGTTTCCCGGCTTGGACTCCAGCCGCTGGCGCGCGCTGTCAAGGATGTATGCGGCGGCGCAGCGAATGCCGTTGCCGGACATTTCGGCTTCGCTTCCGTCGGAGTTGCGAATGCGTATCTTCCCGAGATGTCGCCGGCCTGACGGCTCCCGCAGCAGGATCAATCCGTCGGCGCCTATCCCCGTGTGCCGGTCGCAGATTTGCCGAGCCAGCATGGAAGAGCGAAGTAATAAAAATCTGTTAGGCGCAGTATCCTCAGGAGACATCTCACCCAGGACTCCGCGGGCATGTTCCAGAAGCTTTCTGATGTCATTTTCGGGCACGACAATGAAATCATTGCCTGCGGCATGAAATTTCGCAAAGGGTAATTCGAACGATATCTCACCACTCTGGGTCATATCGGACCGTCACTCTAAGCCGCCGGATCGGTTGCGGCAACGATAAATCTCAACGCCGTCTTCGCCCGGAAATTTGTACTTCTCGACCAGCGCGAAGTCCGCGAATGCCTGCGGATAAGCCCGCATCAGCTCGTCCACCCTATCGCCAGCGTCGCGCAGAATCCAGCCCGCCCACTTTTGCGCGCCAAACCGAAGTTGCGACCAATACAAGCGGTTGGTCTCACTCAAGGTCTTACGAAATGGAATGCCAACCTGCGGCAGCACGCAGGGGTATTTCCCGGCGGCCATCAAAACCACCTGGCCATCGTAATTCGCGCGCAGGAAATGAATCATCGCCTGCTGCGTTTTCGAGCGGCACGGGCTGTTGAGGATTCCCTCTTTCGCGACCGCGAGTTCGCTCGGGCCATGCCGGAGGGTGGCAGCCGCCTGCGCGAGGATCACGCCGACCAAGGCTGTCCCTAAGACGTGCTGCACCCGCGGCGTCAGGCCGGGCGCGACGAGAAAGGAACAAAGGACCGCCACCGCCGGCAGCATCTCAAGTCCATAGCGCAGATTGTAGTACGTGTTCGGAAAAAGCGTTGGGACGTAGAGGGGCACCGCCGCGCGGGCCATCGATTGAACGTAAAACGGAAGGGGCACGAGGAGCAACAGTGCGGCGGCCCGCCGGGCGCGTTCGCGGCCTTCGGCCGCCCAGGCGACCAGCCCGAGCACGGCCAGCTCGAGCGGCCAGGCGCCGATCACGAGCTTCAAGTCCTCGACATAATAGCGCGCCGAGAGCAGCCAGCTGCCCTCGGTCGGATAGCGGAAGCCGGTCGTCGCAATCTGGTGAGCGTAGATCGCCTGCGCCGAATAAGGCCCATCGTAAAACTCGATGGGATTACCGAAGCGCAGCGTGTTGTGAAGCACCCAGAGCGCGGGCCCGCTCCCCGCGATCACCGAGAACAGAACCACGTGCCGAAGCCGCGCACTAGAGGGCTCAGGCCGCGCGAACCATACAAACAATGCCGCAAAGGGAAGCAGGAACCAGCCGTCGTAGCGCGTCAGCGTGCCGAGAAGCGCGGCCACGGCAGCCCCGACTAGCGCGCCCCTGCGCCCCGTCTCCTGGAAGCGAAAGAGGCCGTACACCACGAGCACCGCCCAGAGCAGGGCCAGCGGCTCCGTCAAAGGCGTCGAGGCCAAGTACGCCATGTTGGGACAGGCGACGAACGCCGCGAGTGCCACAAGGGCGGCCGCCGCGCTGCGGTTCATCTCGAGACAGAGGCGAAAGACGGACCAGGCCGTGGCGATGAAGGCGGCGGTCGAAACGATGCTGCCCGCCAGGCCCGTTCGCCAAAGCTTATCACTCAGGGTGAGTGGCGAAGCGAGCAGATGGAACAAGGGCAGCCACACGCTGCCAATCTCTGAATATCCGGGGGTGAGCGAATCCCAGAGGCGTCGCGCGCCTTCCATGTGCGCGATTCCGTCCCCGTAAAGATTGGTGAGGCCGCGGGAATAGAAGAAGTAAAGAGACGCAAGCGGCGCCGCGAGAATGACGGCGAAAGCCACGGCGGCCGCCTTCGGAGACAGCCGAAGCGCGTCGTCCGGGTCGCCCCGCGCCCGACGCACGGAGCTTCGGGACGCCTCGCCCGCGCCGGGCGTGCGCGCGGATTCCATCGCGGCAGGCTCAGACATCAAAGTGGGTCATGCTCTTGAATTCGTTGAAACGGGTTTCGATATCCTCCGGCGTCAGCCGCAACAGCCGCCCCAGGCCGAATTCCTCGACCGCGAAACTCGCCATCACGGAGCCGTAAACCAGCGCCCGCCTGAGCCCCCCGTCGGCGAGGTCGCCGCTGCGCGCGAGGTGTCCCATGAAGCCGCCCGCAAAGCTGTCTCCGGCGCCCGTCGGGTCGCGGACCTCTTCGAGCGGGTATCCGGGCGCGAAAAAAATCGTGCCGTCCTTGAAGAGGCAGGCGCCGTATTCACCGCGCTTCAGCACCACGATGCGAGGCCCAAGCCTTTGAATCGCGGCAGCGGCGCGCCTGAGGTTTCCCGTCCCGGAGAGCATCCGGGCCTCGGCCTCATTGATGACGAGCATATCGACCTCAGCCAGCGTCTTCTTCAGCTCCTCCGGCTTCCCCTTGATCCAGTAATTCATGGTGTCGCAGGCCACCAAGCGCACCCGCGGGAGTTGGCGACGCACGTGAAGCTGCAGTGGGGGATCGATGTTGCCCAGGAATACGAACTCACTTCCCAGGTACGAAGCAGGCACCTTCGGGGCAAAGCGCTCGAAAACATTGAGCTGGGTTTCGAGCGTCCGCGCCTCGCTCATGTCTCCATCGTATTGACCTCGCCAGCGAAACGTTTTCCCCCGCGCCCGTTCGAGGCCTTCGATGTCAATCCGGCGGCTGGTAAAGACTCGCAACTGCTCCTCGCCGAAATCCTCACCCACGACCGCCACGACTTTTACGGGTGCGAAATAGCTGGCGGTCACGGAGAAGAAGCTGGCGGAGCCGCCCAGGACTTCCTCCGCCTTGCCGTAAGGCGTCTCGAGGGAATCAAAGGCGACCGAACCAACGACGAGCAACGACATCTTGTTAGAATTACCTCTGAGGGGAAGGTTCGATGGGCAACTGGCGGCTAGCGCGCGAAAGGCTCGCCGCGAGATCGCGCACACCAGACGCGAATACTCCCACGCCCATCAGCATCAGCAGCCACGAGAGCGGCCGGTGGTCGGCTTGGGTGAACGCGGTAGGGCGCCGCGACCAAGTGAAAAGCTCGGGCAACAGGTAGGCGAGGAAAGCGCCATAAACGATTCCCATGATGGTATGCATCACTCGCTCGCCAGCCGGAAGCCTCCGCCGCACGTCTTCCTCGATGAAGTCCCACAGTGTGATGCCGATCTCGGTCGCGAGTAGGCCAACGAAAACCCAGGCGAAAACTCCATTCCACTCTATCCAACCCAGCGTGCAGAAGATCACGGCATAAAGAAAATCGCGCGTGGCGTGCAGACGCAGTTCCAAACGGGCGCCCGGGGCCGTTGGAAGGTGCGCGTAACGTTCGTGGTAACGAAGCGTATCGAACGCTCCAAGGAAGCCTTGCGCCGCCAGGAGAATCAAGGCCGCAGTCATTCGAACCCGTCTTCACCTGGACCAGCTTCCAGGCTGTCCTGAGCTTGCTACTTCAGATATTTCCCTACAAGCAACGCGAGCTTTTTCCGCGTCCGGGCCGGGATCCTCTTCGGGTCGGTGAGGATAGCATGCGCCAGGGCGGACGCGCACTTGCACGTTCGTTCCCTGGGCAGGCGCGCCACGGCCGCGCGCACGATCTTCTGCGCGTTTTCCACGTTCCGGTTCAGATACTCGATCACAAGGTCCACGGTAACCGAGTCGTGTTGTGCGTGCCAGCAATCGTAGTCCGTTACCATGGCGAGGGTGGCGTAGCAGATCTCGGCTTCGCGCGCCAGCTTCGCCTCGGGCAAGTTGGTCATGCCGATCAGGTCCATGCCCCAGGCGCGATAGGCGTTCGATTCGGCCAAGGTCGAGAAAGCCGGGCCCTCCATGCACACGTAAGTGCCGCCGCGATGGCAAGTCACTTTATGGACCGCGCAGGCGCCGGCCAGCGCCTCCACCATCCGGGGGCAAAAAGGCCTGTCGAAGCTCACGTGCGCCACGAGGCCCTGGCCGAAGAACGTGGAGACGCGACCCACGGTGCGGTCGAAAAACTGCGAGGGCAGCGCCATATCAGTCGGCTTGAAGTCCTCGCGCAGGGAGCCCACGGCGCTCAGCGAGATGATCTGTTCGACGCCGAGCTTTTTCATGCCGTAAATGTTGGCGCGGAAGTTGATCTCGGAAGGCATCAGCACGTGGCCGCGTCCATGCCGGGCCAAAAACGCCACCCGGCGCCCTTCCAGCTCTCCCATCACGTAAACGTCTGACGGACGGCCAAAGGGCGTCGTTACGCGCACCGCGCGCGCCCGCTCGAGGCCCGGCATGGTGTAAAGGCCGCTGCCTCCGATGATGCCGATTTCAGCTTTGGGCATGGTCAGTTGTCCGTTGTCCGTTGTCAGTAGTCAGTTGCCGGTCATGTCGGGTGGTCTGTGCTCAGTTGTCCTTTGTCACTTGTCACTTGTCCCTTGTCCAAGAGATTCCTCCAAGGCCGCCGTCTAAGCAAGGAACCCAATGACCAGGGACAAAGGACGAAGGACAAACAACAACTGACCACGGACAACGGACAACGAACAGTATTACCCTCACGAACTGCCATCCACAGGAACGGCTGTGATTTTACCCCCACTCTCCGTCAGCCTCGCCCAAGGGGCTTCGGCATCATGCGGAAAGGCCACGAGCGCCTGCCGCGCCGCCAGCAACGGGAGCAGACGCTTCTTGTTGGCGAGCGTTTCCATGGGATAAAGGTCCAAGCTCATAATCCAGGGGTACGCGAGGTGCGCGCGCGTAGGCACGAGGTCCGAAATGAAGCAGGCTTGCTGTCCCTCGGACTCGATCCACACGCACTGCATGTTCCGATTATGGCCCGGCGCAACCTCAACGCGAATGCCGGGAACGATCTCGCGGTCGCTGTCGAGGAAGTCCGTCTGCGCCTCGGCCGCCAGAAAGAAGTCGGCGATGTAGCTCGCGCGGTCGCGCTCCGTGGGGCGCAGCGCGTGCTCCCACTCGCCACGCTGCACGACGTAGCGGGCGCGCGGAAACGTCGGGACCAGCTTCGAGCCGTCGCCCCGGACGTTCCAACCGCAGTGGTCGAAGTGCAGGTGCGTGTTGACGACGATGTCGACGTCCTCGGGAGCGAGCCCGTGGCTCTTGAGATCATCGAGCAACGTCGCTCCTCTGCGGACGTCATAGATGTCCGCAAACTTTCGGTCGAACTTGTCGCCAATACCGGTCTCGATCAGGACCTTATGCCCGCCGGTCCGCACCAGCAGGCAGTTCAAGCCCATGGGCACGCGATTGCGGGAGTCGGCCGGGGCCTTCTTCTCCCACAGCACCTTGGGCACCACGCCGAACACCTGGCCGCCATCGAGCGCGAAGGCGCCGTCGGAAAGGGCCCAGATATCGAAGTCGCCCAGTTTCATTTCGCTTCATGCAGGTAGTAGCTGTAAGAAAAATGATCAGTTATGAATTCTGAATTATGAATTGTGAATAGTGAGGCACAAACAGAGGGATTACAATTTGTAATTCATAATTCATCATTCATAATTCATCATTCATCCCACCACCTACCACCTGCTGTTCTTCCAGGAGCTCAATCAACACCCCCGCCGTACTTGAGGGGTGCAGAAACGCGATGCGCTCGTTCCCTGCCCCGACGCGGGGCTCGCGGTCGATCAGGCGCACACCCTGTTGTTCGAGTTGTGCGAGGGACTCCGCGAGATTTCCAACGGATAGCGTCAGGTGATGGATTCCCTGGCCGCGCTTCGAGATAAACCGCGCGATCGCCGAGTCCGGCGATGTCGCCTCGAGCAGCTCGATGCGGCTCTCGCCCACGGCAAACACCGCGACACGCACTTGCTGGTCCGCGACCAGCCCCTCGGAGTCCGGACCGCGGCCGAGCAGGTTTTCGAAAATCGGCACCGCCGCCTCGAGAGACTCAACCGCGATGCCGACGTGGTGAATTTTCATGGGAAAAATCACACCGTCGAGTCTCCCAGATCGCTTTGCGAATTGCGAATTGCGAATTTCAAATTTTGACTTTCGACCTTCGACTCTCTCCGATAATCTCCTCGACTACGGAGTGTGGATCGCGCCGGTGCGCCCGCACTTCGTCGACGTAGCGGTCAATCAAGCCGTCGCGCAGCCGTTCGGCTACCACCTTCTCGAACAAGGTCTGGCGAAGCAATTCGAGCAGCCGGACTCGCCATTTCGCTTGTTGCCTCTCGACGCTCAGGGCGCTTGACTGGCCGAAAACGCGGAACCGCTCGAGCGCCTCGCGGAGCGCGGCGATGCCTTCGCCTGTCGTGGCCACGGTCTTCAAGGTCGGCGGACGCCAGGCGTCGCTTCGCGGCCCGATGCTCAGCATGGCGTCCACCTCCTGCTCCACGCGGTCCGCGCCGGGACGGTCCGCCTTGTTGATCACGAACACGTCGGCGATCTCCATCACTCCTGCCTTGAAGGTCTGAACGTCGTCGCCCATGCCGGGAACGAGCAGCAGGGCGGTTGCATCGGCCAGGCGCGCGACCTCGGTCTCGTCCTGGCCCACGCCCACAGTCTCGATCAGCACCACCTGGCAGCCGGCCGCCTCGAGGATGGCCACCACGTCGTGTACGGCGGGGGCAAGGCCGCCGAGCTGTCCGCGCGTGGCCATGCTGCGGATGTAAACGCCCTCGTCGCCCGAGAGGCCCTGCATGCGGATGCGGTCGCCGAGGATGGCCCCGCCTGAAAACGGGCTGCTGGGATCGACAGCGACAATACCCACGCGGCCGCCCTGACGGCGATACTCGAGCGCGAGCTTCTCGACCAGAGTGCTCTTGCCGACACCAGGGGATCCCGTAATGCCGATCACG
>QHZK01000075.1 GCA_003224635.1 Acidobacteriota bacterium
AGAATGACATGCGCCAAGGGTTTCTCGTCAACCTGCTAAAGGTGCTCTCCTGTCAGTTAACTTCTCCCGAGCAACTCTCTCGCGATCACCATGCGCTGGATCTCGCTGGTGCCTTCGCCGATGGTACAGAGCTTGACGTCGCGGTAGTATTTCTCCGCCGGATAGTCCTTGATGAACCCGTACCCGCCGTGGATTTGGACCGCTTCGTTGGCGGCTCGGACCGCGACCTCGCCGGCAAAAAGCTTGGCCATCGAGCTTTCCGAGGTCACGCGGCAACCGCGGTCAGCGAGGGTTGCGGCTCGATAGGTCAGAAGCCGCGCGGCGTCAATCTCCGTGGCCATGTCGGACAGCTTAAACCGGGTCGCCTGGAAG
>QHZK01000431.1 GCA_003224635.1 Acidobacteriota bacterium
CCTGGTCGCTGACTTGGATGAGCTGGGCGTTGACGCGCACGCGCTCATCCGCGCAATGCACGCTGCCTTCCAGGATGTAGTCCACCCCGAGTTCGCGGCCGATTTCGCCAATCCCCTTGCCCGAGTGCTTGTATTTCATGGCCGAGATTCTGGAAATGACTCCCAGGCGCTTGGGATGTAAGCGCCCCAGTTCGGTCGTCATCTCCTCAGTCAGGCCAACGCTGAAGTCTTGGCGGTCTCGCCGTTCTGGGGTGGCACACAACTCGTTAAAAGGCAGGACGGCCACGGTGATTCTTCCAGTCTGGCTTCGCGCGGGCGGGATCGCCGGCGTCATCGCAGAAACGGGCCGGCCAGAAACCGGAGCGATGAACCGGTAGCCGCGACGGTTCAAAGTCTCGATAAAGCGCGGGTTTTCCGCCGAGTCGCCGAGCGCCTCACGGACCTTGTTGACTGCGGTCTTCAGGCTGCTGTAGAAGCCAACGTACGTGTCGGCTGGCCACAGCTTAAGGCGCAAGTCCTCCCGGGTGACTACCTCCCCGGGGTATTCCAAAAGCGTGACCAGGATCTGGAAAGGTTGTTGTTGGAGCTTGATCTTTAGGCCGTCTTTACGGAGCTCACCACTTCTTAAGTCGACCTCGAATACGCCAAATCGTACAGTCGTTCCGACCCAGGCGGATTTTGACACTTATTATCCTCCGCCCCTCGTAAAATTCCACCCAGGCACTTACCTTAGGAGAAATCATCCGCGTTGTCAAGAAGAAAGTTAATAACCAATGTTTTAATAAATGATCTAAGAAACTTGCTCGTTACTAAGCTGGCGGGAAAATGGATGGTCTAGCGCACGACGGACTTTCAACTACCCTTGTTTCCGGCGCAAGGCTGGAGAACGGAGCCCTTCAACGGCCCGGCGGGTCTTGTCTCTACAAGGCTTTCAGGATGTGCGCGTTGCAGCAAGCCAGAAGCACAACTTGCAGGACCTCACGCACACCCTGAAGCCGTGTCCCCTCTCCTTCCCAACAGGAGAGCTCTTGAGTTCGGTCGGTTCCCCGACCGATCATAATCTTCCTGCGAACTCGCAAAACTCGACGGAACTGCCGTTGTTCGGCAGGCTTGAGTGAAATGCGAACGCTTTGAGCTCCTCGAATCCCTTGGCCGAATGCGGCTTCTTTACCTCATCCAGATGGTCAACGGCGCCCGCGTGACAAGATATCCGAGAAAGGTGACAAACATTGCCCAGCCGAGTCTCTCGGCCCACAACTCGACGTTATCGGCAAATTTGCGCCCTCCGCATCCAGGGCAACTCCCCCATTTCAAATCCTCCGTCATTCCTAACCAACGACACTTACGACACAGGATCATACGCCCCCCTTTAGGCTCCTGTTTCAAATCCCAATCTGCGTCTAGCATAGCCTTGTGTATGACGGGCAGCAATCCCCCATCAGTGCCACATCCGTGGCACAAAAGTGCCATACCAGTTCTAATTGGGATTGTGATAATCCATTTGCTTTGTTTAAAGTTATCCCCATCGGTTATCTGAAGAGTTACTCGATACGACGCGGAGGCGCAGGACTCCGCGCCGCAGGCAAGAACGCCCAAGGGCTTTTCGCCCTCTTGATTCCTGCTTGCTGCTCTCGCTATCGCAGGGTGATAGGCTCCCCGCCTACTGCCGTACTCAGTGGCAGGCTTGAGTCCCCGAATCGGTGAATGACTGGCCCGCGATGGGTATGAACTGGAAGTCGTAGCTCGAGGCGTGCAACGTCAGCTTCAGCACCCCGAAAGTGGTGCCGTTTTGGGCCAGGCTGTTGGCGGCGAGCGACCCGATGGTCATATGGCTCGCGCCGCCCGTGCCCGTAATGATCTCTACGACACCGTGGTTTGTGTCCCGGTTGCCGCTCGCGTCCTGGGCAGCGAATCGTTCGTAGTTGTGGGCGTGCCCGTTGACGACCAGTTGGACGTGAGTGTTGTTGGTGCTATTGGAGTTATACAGGTCCTGCCATATCGGTTGCATTTCCGTGTCGGGCGCGACGCCCTGCCCCGAAGCGACCGAGGTGTAGTAAGGGTGGTGCCATAGAGCCAGCGTACAGGGAAACTGCGCCAGGCTGTGCGTCGCAAGGTCGTTGGCAAGCCATTGCTCCTGCGGCGAGCCGGCGTCGCAGCCGCCTACGTACGAGCAGTTGCTGTTGAGTACGATGATGTGCCAAGCGCCGAGATTCGTACTGTAGTAGCCTTTCGTCGGATCGCCCAGCAGGGACGTCCCAAAGTAATTGAAGATGCCGGCGGCGTTCAGCGCGTAGTATTCGTGATTGCCTATCACGGGGAGGGTGCGCCCCCTGAAGCGCCCCCACGCTGGGGCGTAACCCTTCGCGTAGTCGCTGTCCGTTCCGTTGTTGTGGGGCAGGTCTCCGTCGGCAAACACCGTGGCGCCCGGGTAGGCATCGATCAGCGCCCCGGTCGCCATAGCACCACTCAGGTTTAGGTTGAGGCCATCGGCGATGTCCCCGGCCCCAATCAGAACAGGGTCACTGGTCTGCGACGTCGACCTGCCGCCTGGCCAGCAGATAGCTCCTGCCAGGGCCACGAGCATTCCGAGCTGTAGCAACTTTTTCATAATTCACTCTCAGATCCTGCGTTCAATCAAGCATTGATGCGCCCAGAGGCACTGACCGGAACCGAAGGCCGGGGCTAGTGTCCGGTGCCGCTTAGACTAACTTGCTGTGGACTGCCGAGTGCGTTGTCGGCAACACTGATCGCTGCGGTCTTCCCACCCTTGCTGGTCGGCGTGAACGTTGCAACGATCATGCAGCTTCCCGGGGCAGAAACCGTTCCCCCGCTGAGCGGGCAAGTGCTCGCGCTGGTCAGGGCAAAGCTATTGGCGTTGGCGCCCGTGAGCGTAATGCTGTTGATGATCAGGGGCGCATTGCCCGTGTTCGACAGCGTCACTGTTTTGGGCGCGCTGGTGGTGTTCACGTTTTGTTTACTGAAAGTGAGGCTGGTCGGCGACAGGCTGGCCGTGGACCCAACTCCCGTGCCAGACACGCCCGCCGTCTGGGGGCTGTTGCTGGCATTGTCGGTGACCGTCAGCGTCGCACTCCGCGACCCGGCGGCCGTCGGGGTGAAGGTCACGTTGATCGTGCAATTCCCTCCCGCCGGTACGGTTGACCCACAATTGTTGGTCTGCCCAAAGTCTCCGGGATTGGCACCCGTAAAGGCGATGCTGGTAATGCTCAACGCCGTGCTGGTGGGGTTAGAGAGGGTTACGGCCTGAGCGGCGCTTGTGACGCCTACATTCTGGTTCCCAAACGATGGTACGGGGGAAGGCGAGAGGCTGGGGAGCATCGTACCTGTGCCCGACACACCAGCCGTCTGAGGGCTGTTACTGGCGTTG
>QHZK01000432.1 GCA_003224635.1 Acidobacteriota bacterium
GCCCGATGGTCCGCTCCGCCATCGTCGCTGCGACGCGCTCCGTGGACGCGATGGTTGAGATGGGGAGGATTTTCAGGTACGCCACATTGGCCAGCACGTAGAGCGCGACGATAGTGGCGACACCGAGCCCCAGCGAGAGGGGCAGGTTCCGCTGCGGCTCCTTGATCTCTCCCGCCACAAAGCTGACGGAGCTCCATCCTTCATACGCCCACAGGCAGGCGATCATCGCCACAC
The DNA here is from genome assembly GCA_003224635.1 of Acidobacteriota bacterium. GTDB lineage: Bacteria > Acidobacteriota > Terriglobia > UBA7540 > UBA7540 > QHZK01. The sequence continues at coordinate 235 of QHZK01000432.1, forward strand.
CGAAGCGGCTCCACGGGAAACCAGACGCCGGCAGCGACCATTCGATCGCCGTTGACTGCCGGCTCAAGAGAGCGCTGCCGATGATGGCGACGAGCCCGGAGACGCTGAGCAGCGTGAAAAATCGCTGCGTGGCCGCGCCCAGTTCAACGCCGCGATAGTTGACCAAGGTGAGGACTGCAATCAGCGCCACGGCTGCCAGTTTGAAAAGCAGTGGAGTCAGATGAACGAAGTAGGAAAGGTAGGTCGCAAAGCCCACCGCCAGCGTGGCGTTGGCTCCGGAGTAGATGGCCAGAATGAACGACCAACCGCAGAGAAATCCCCACAATGGTCCGTAGGAGTCACGCAGGAAGACGTATTGACCGCCCGTCGAGGGAATCATGGCGCCGAGCTCAGCGTAGGCCAGCGCGCCAAAAAAGGAGAGCACCCCGGTCACGATCCACACCGCCAAGATCATGGCCGCAGAGGATAGGTTCTGGGCGACGGAGTTTGGGACGAGAAAAATCGCCGTGCCGACGACGTCCCCGATGACGATGGCCGTGGCATCGACGAGCCCCAGCTTACGGGGCAGCACGGTCATCAGGTCGTCGGGGCGGTGTGCCGGTAAGTGGTTATTTGATAGGATCATCAGAAGGCCGGAGCCAGCATCGGCGTTCGGAGGGAGGGCCTTTACGGCCCTCCCGGTTTTTCTTGCTCGGTCTACCCCTCACCCCCTGCCCCGCTCCCGCAAGGGGAGAGGGGAACTACAAACCGGCAACGCAGCGTCGCTCCTGGACGCACCAACAGCGACCATCCGCTGGCCGAGGGCGAGGTCGGCAAATGCACCTCCCTCCCCCCTCGCGGGGGAGGGGCAGGGGGTGAGGGGGCGCTCCCCTACGATGCGCTGGTTAGAACACCGCCCGATGCTGCATCTCCTCTTTCGTGGCGAGCCTGAAGCGCGGCTCGACGGCGCCGCCCTCGGTGATCCGCGCGGCGACGTACTCGCCCAGTACGGGACCGTGTTTGAAGCCGTGCCCCGAGCCGCCGCCCACTAGCCAGACGTTTTCAAACGCGGGATGGCGGTCGATCAAGAAGTCGCCGTTCGAGGTGTTCTCGTACTGGCAGACGCGGCTTTCAACCACCGGAGCGTCTTTCATGGCGGGGAAAAGATGTCCAACGTAGCGGCGAGCTTCTTCCAGCCCTTCAAGCGTCACGACGCGCCTGCCCCAGTCAGGGTCAAACGGCGGACCGTGCCGGTCGATCGCCACCTTAAGACCTCGGTGCTCGAGATCGGGCATACCGTAAGCCTCATCGTCGCCCAGGTTGATCCAGGTGGGCAGCGCGGGCGGCTCGAACCGCGGGTCACCCGGCGGCACGCCGAAGAAGAAGACCTCCTGGCGCGTCGGAAATATGCGATGGCCGAGCAGGTCAGGAAACACCTTGGGCAGCCAGGGACCGCAAGCGAAGACGAAAGCTCCAGCGTGGATGCTGTCGCCGCCGCGCGTCTTGACAGAGGCGAGTTTTCCCGACCCCCTGGGCTCAAGCACGGCCGCATTCAAATACTCGACGCCGCTCTTCGAAGCCTCCTCGACGACAGCCTGAACTGCCCGGCGCGCCGTCAGCACGCCGCTTTGGGGCTCGAGCAGGCCCCAGGTTACCGGGCCCAGGTCGAACTGGGGATACTGCTTCTCCAGGTCCGCTCGGCTCAGCCTCTCGATGGGAACGCCCAGTCTTCCGAGCGTCGCCACGCACTGAGATTCGTAGCCGTCCGTCGTGTGCGCCAGCCACAGGACGCCGGTCTGGTGAAAGAGAGGCTCGCGGATGCGCTCGAAGAATTCCTTCCAGAGCGGCAGCGCGCGCATCGCCCACCGTGTATAAATCTCGTCCGACCCGTATCCCATGCGGATGATGCGCGACTCCCCGCCCGAGCTCGAGCGGCTGTTCGACGGACCGTAGGCGTCAAGGAGGGCGACTCCTTTGCCGCGCCGCGCGAGTTGATAAGCGGTCCAGGCGCCGAAAACACCGGCGCCGATAACCGCCACGTCGTACGTTTTTCCCGTCGCCATTCCGGGTCCTCCTTGCGACGGCACTCGGCTGGCCGTGCGTGGCGCGAGTACGATGCCTGTCAGCGCAGATGTTACGAACGCGCGGCGGCCGAATCTGCGAGGAGAAGCTGCGAGCCTATGCATCAATCACTCAATGACTCGATGACTCAATCACCCGATGGCTCAATGGCCCGGTTCCCCCAAATGGCGATCAAAGAAGTCAGCCGCCGCGTGATAGGCTTCGAGCCAGCGCCGGTGCGTGAGAAAGTCGTGAATCTCATCCGGGAAAACGAGCTGCTGGAACTCGACTCCCTGCTTGCGCAGCGCCTCCACCAGGCGGACCATCTCGCTGAAGGGCACGTTGCGGTCGTCGTCGCCGTGGATTAAAAGCACGGGCGAGCGCCACGTCTTGACGGAGGCGAGCGGCGAAGATTCCCAGGCCAGCCGCGCCGCGTCCGGCTTGGCTTCCGGATTATAGGACGGTACAAAGTTGCGGATCTCCTGGTTCCAGTCGTGCACGCCGTGCAGATCGACCCCGGCGGCGAAAAGGTCCGAGGCGCGCGCCAGGCCGAGCGCCGTCAAGTACCCGCCATAGGAGCCGCCCCACAGGCCGATGCGCTTCGGATCGACGTCAGGCCGGCTGCGCAGGTAAAGCCCAGCCCCCTCGACGTCGTTGAACTCACTGGCTCCCGTGGCGCCATAGTTCAGCGCTTCGCGGAACTCCATCCCGTAGCCGATGCCGCTGCGGTAGTTCACCGAGAGCACGACGTAGCCGCGGCTGGCCAGGTACTGGTTCATGGCATAGGCGTTCGAGTAGTAGCCCATGTAGTGCCAGCCGAGCAGCATCTGGCGGCGCGAGCCGCCGTGGAAGAAGATGACCGCCGGGTGGGGCTCGCCGGCTGCGGATGTCGCGGGCAAAAAGAGCTGGCCGTGAATCCGCAGGCCGTCCGAGGCCGAGATGATCACCTGCTGCGGCTCGACCAGGTCCCGTGCCGGAAAGTCGGCCGGGATGGCGCTCGCGGCAATGTCGCGCGGGTCGCCTGAGCCCACGAGGATTGCCGGCCGCGCCGGACGCCGCGCGTCGGAGCGCAGCAACGCGAGAGCGCCGTCGCTGGCCGCGACCGGCGACCATTCGATCCCGGTCCCTTGCGTCACTAGAGTCGGCCGCCCGCCCTCGACCGGTTCTCTCCAGATGTGCCGCCGGTCAATGTCGTTTTGATTCGAGTTGAAGAAGACTTCCTTGCCATCGGGGCTGAGCGAGGTCCATTCGACCTCAAACTCGCCCGGCGTCAGTAGCGACGCCTGACCGCCCTTGACGGAAACGGAATAGAGGTGGGTCCAGCCGTCGCGCTCCCAGGGGAAGACCAAGCGATCGCCCGCGCCCCAGAGCAGTTGGTTCTGGGCCGGGACTTCGCGGAAGGCGCTTCCCCGTCCTTCTTCAGCTCGCCAGACCTCGCGCCCGGCGCCAGTCGCCCGGTCCGCGATGCGGATCGAC
>QHZK01000076.1 GCA_003224635.1 Acidobacteriota bacterium
TAAAAAGAATCTATATTTGTATTACTTTAGTACTTATTTCGGCGATTACTCGACAAGGAGTTGGAGGCTGAAAGGCGACGGAAAAGGCCGCGGGGGCGTACACGAACGTTGATACCGCAATTGATTACTTAAACGAAGGTGCCATTACACAGGCAGTTAACACCGTGAGCGGCGCAAATCAGTCCCGAGCGGCTCTATGCCAGGTGGGCTTGTTCCCCCTGCGGCACGCCCGATAATGCGCCAAAAGCTTGCGCACGAGAACGCCCCACTCAACAGGCCTGGGCCTGATTGTGATAGTCTCATGGGTGCGGGCGGAAGGGGTCTTTCAGCAGCCTGTTAAATCAAATGGAGGCGAACCCATGAAAGCGACGATGCTGCGAATATGTGTCCTGGCCACCGGCCTCGTCGCGGGCCTTTTGACGGCCAGCTCGCCCCCTGAAACGAAAGCCACCAACTCCTGGAATCCGAGGGGCGCCGCCGCTTACCTCGATCAAAGACAAGGCTGGTGGGCGGCCTGGCCGATCGCCGCCCGCGATCACCAGACCTTCTGCGTCTCATGCCATACGGCGGTGCCTTACGCCCTTTCGCGGCCTGCCCTCCGTGCGGCGCTCGCTGAAGAAGCCCCCTCGCTTAACGAACGCACACTCCTGGACAATGTCACCAAGCGCGTGCGCCTCTGGAAGGAGGTCGAACCTTTCTACAGCGACGCAAAAGACGGCGTCAATAAGACTGCCGAGTCCCGCGGCACCGAAGCCGTTCTCAATGCCCTGATACTTGCGAGCTATGATGCTCAGAACGGAAGGCTCAGCGACGACACGCGCGCCGCCTTCGACAACATGTGGGCGCTCGAGCGGACGACAGGAGATGAAAAGGGCGCGTGGTCGTGGCTCAGGTTCAATAACGAGCCTTGGGAAGCGAACGACTCCGAGTATTATGGAGCCTCTCTGGCGGCGGTCGCGGCGGGCACAGCTCCCGAGAATTATCGCTCGATCCCCGAAATCCAAAATAACTTCAGGCTGCTCCGCGGATACCTCGCCCGCCAGTACGCGAAGCAATCCCCCGTCAATCGTGTGGTTCTTCTGTGGGCTTCGGCGAAATTGCCGGGACTCCTCACGGCAGAACAGCGAGAGTCTATCTTCAACGAGGTTCTGAGCAAGCAACAGGCAGACGGAGGCTGGAGTCTGTCTTCACTCGTCGGGACGTGGAAACGGGCCGACGGCACACCGCTGGAAATCAAGAGCGACGGGTACGCCACGGGCCTGATCGCGTTCGCGCTCGAACAGGCGGGCTTCCCCCGCGAGAACGTCCACTTGAAGCAAGGACTGTCGTGGCTGGCGCGCAGCCAGAACAAGACGGAGGGGCTATGGCCAGCCTACTCGGTGAACAGACGACGGGACCCATCTTCGGAAACCGGGCGCTTCATGAGCGACGCGGCGACCGCTTACGCCGTGCTCGCTCTGACCCAGGCCAACTAATGATCCGTCTTGTAGCCTTCCTCCTCCTCGTCACATCGGTCCAAATGGCCGCGCCGCCTCCTGGTCAAAATCCGCCAGCAGCCGGACTCATCGAACTGGCGCGCCGCAACCCTGGCTCGGCGGAGTTCCGAGCGTCGCTCTCGAAGAACTTCGCCGAGTCCGACCTGAAAGCCGGCAAGGCAGTCGCGGGGTATGGCCCTGATTTTCTGTGGGCGATTGAGAGCGCCACACGTCCTGAGTTGTTGGTTGACGCCGCCGCTGGCCCGGCCATGTCGCAAATCCCCGCGACCGACTTGTGGTTCGCTCTGGGGCAAATGAAAACCGGGACCTCTCACTCATTTTTCTATACCGTGCAAGGCGCGCGAATCGGCGGTCGGACGGACGTGCCCGCTTACGGGCCGGACTCTTATCCCCAGGCGGGTGTGCCCCAGGGAAAGCTGTCGGAGAAATTGCTGCACACCAGCAAGATTTACGACGGAATGCAGAGCGAATACTGGATTTACGTTCCGGCCCAATACGACTCACGGGTTGCGGCCGCTCTGATGGTCTTCCAGGACGGCGCGTCCTACATCAAACGTGATTCGGATGGGATTCGCGTGCTGGATGTCCTCGACAACCTGATTTACCAAAAGAAAATCCCCATGATGATCGGAGTGTTTATCTCGCCCGGCGACATCAGCGGCGCGCCCAACGGCAAAACCTACGAGTTTGTAAAGGCGTTCTCCGCGTCCACCGGGAGGACCTTGAAAGATTCGATGCGGAGCGTGGAATACGATACGGTCTCGGATCGCTACGCCCGCTTCCTGCGGGACGAAATCATTGCCGAGGTGCGGTCGAAATACAACATTCGGCGCGACGCCTACAGCCGTGCCATCACCGGTCTTTCGTCGGGAGGAATCTGCGCCTTCAATGTCGCCTGGCAACAGCCGGACCAGTTCAGCCGCGTGCTGTCATGGATCGGCAGCTTCGCCAGCATCCAGTGGCAACCGGGTGTGGTCGACGGCGGGAACGTCTATCCGAACAAGGTGCGCAAGGAGCCGAAGCGGAACATCAGAGTGTGGCTGCAGGACGGGTCGGAGGACTTGGAGAACCAGCACGGAAGCTGGCCTTTACAGAATATCCAGTTGGCCAATTCGCTCAAGCTGCGGGATTATGACTTTCACTTCAGCTTCGGTCACGGCACGCACAACCCTGCGCACGGCAGCGCGGAGTTCCCCGAGGAGCTCGCCTGGTTATGGCGCGATTACGATCCGTCCGAAACCCAACAAAACTACGAGATGGACCCGGCCGAGAAAGCGAAAGCGCTCTTTCGCGTGACCGTCTACAATCGCGATACGGAATAGGTCGCCTCATTACCTGGAGTGAACGGCCTGGGACGCAAGTCTCGACAACGTCGCTCTAATACGCCCAGTATGGACCGGTCACCCCGGTCGGGGAGAGCTGGCCCTCGATTCCAACGAACACCTTCCGGCCATAGAAGAACGGTAATCCCCAGTCAACGGTTTGGGGGTTGTCGCCTCCCAGGTCATCGAACGCCGCGTTGCGGCCGCCGTTAGCTGCAAACAGAGCATCGGCGTTGGCAATGCTGAAGGAGACATCCGCCTTGACGCCGTTCAGGCCGGTGTTGGTGGCGGTAAAATCCACGGGCGAAGCGGGACAGTAGAAGCCCGCAAAGTCCGAACAGTCGGTGATGCCGAGTGTGGAGGCATCCAGAATATACAGGCCATTCGAGCCGCTGTCGATATAGCTCTGGCTATAGGCGATGCCGTGGTAAGTGGTTTGGAAATTTCCGGCGTTGTCTGTGGTGTAGACCTGAGCGCTGCCCAGGGCGTTGTCGGATTGGGTCCCGATGCCGAAGATAAGCGACCCCGAGACGGAGGCCACTCCGTCGGCGGGAACGGACGGCAGCGAAATCACCACGCCGTTATTGTCCTGCGGAAAGAACCAGACTGGGTTCTGAAGCTGACTCCCCAGGGGCACTGTCGAAACCCGGCAGACGGAGTTGGGACAGAGATAGTATACGTCCGGGACTTGCGGCGAAGCGGACGTGCATGCGAAGCCGCAATCCTGCTGGAAGACGCCGAGACCCAAAATGCCATTGGCGCCGAGCGCCGCGACCGTGTTGACGTCGGCCGCGCCGGCGCCGCTAATGCAATTGGAGGGCACCGGAAACTTCGGAGAGGCGCTGATAATCTGAATGGGAACCGACGTAGCCTTTTCCCCTGCCATCTGAACGTCGGCGGACACCACCGGCCCCCAAACGTACGAGGTATCCGCAAAGCTGACGCACTCTTCGAGCGCGTTGCGGCTCGTATCCGCAATGGCGGGCAGCGAGAGGCTGATTTGCGAAGACAGGACGCGAAGCCCTTCCGAACCGGTATCCACCTCCACGTTTTCGATGGTTTGGCAACTCGACGAGCCAGGCACACAGACGGTTACAGCCACAAAAGCCTCGTTCGTAGAGTTGTTCGCAGGACCCAAGTTCACTTGAAGGGCCTGCGTGTTGTCCACGGGCGTGCTGCCGCCACCGGGGTTGCTTCCTCCGCTGCCGCCGCAACCGATCAGAACCAACAGCCCTGCCGAAAACACAAGGAAGGGGCCAAACTTTGCCGCCGAACTGTGGCCCAGGCTCATCGCACAACCTCCGCTGAGATGTTGTCGGGCAAAAGATCCGGTACCCAGGCTCGCCCGTGGAAGGCGCGCATGTGTCCGCCGCTTTCCAGTACGAGATGGTCCGTCCGCACCACCAGCGGACCTCGCCGCCGCGTCCGGGACCGCGAGGATTGCTGGAATTGTGCGAAGTAAGATCCCAGCAACTGCTGCAGATTGGGCATGGTCGGGCCCTGCCACGAGATCGCAAAAACCAGGCCGGCCGGCGAGACATATTCGTTGACCACCGCGCCGTCCTTAGTGGTGATTTGCTGGAGCGAATAGCCGTCACGGGCAATGGCCCGAATTTCTCCACGCAGGTACTGCCGGTCTGAACTTACCGACCCCTCATGCTCGCCCAGAACCGCCCACGCCGGTGTGTTTCCAAGAATGAAACCTACCAAAACCGCCAGAATGGTTTTCATAACCCCTCACGTGTCGGCCAGTCGTCAAAGGTCGCCGCACCCTCCGCTTTCTCGAAATCTTTAGACGGTGTTCTCGCCGCGCAGGTTTCCCGAACTTGTCAAGCATTGGCTTTGCTGACGCCGGTCTTAACGCGCGGTCCGGAACCCGCTTCCGCGAGGCAACCCCGCGCCGGAAAGAAGCGTCTGTATTGTTCTGACGATCGCCCATGAGAAACACGGCTCGGGTTTCTTCCTGCGCCTGTCAAATCGGGTTAGCCATGTAGGTGCTTGACTATGGCCCTTCCCGCCAGCAATAATGCCAGGCCCGTCGCGTCGGGGATGTTTTGGGAAGAGACAAGTGCGCCCTAGTCTCGAGTCTAGTCGGCAAACGAAATAACGCGAGTTTGGCGCCGCCAGGTTCAGACCACAGCGGATTCAGGTCGGCAAGGAGAAAACGGGAGTGAAGCCAATGCAGGCGGGCCTGCTCGCCTTATTGTTGATGCCGAGGCTGGGCCTCGCCCAGACCGACTCTCCGCCGCCCGCGCCATTTTCGTACAACCCTGCATCGGCAGCCGCCCACGCCATCGGGGCGCCTTTCCGGGCCCTGTGGAAATTGGGCGGTCACGTGCCGACCGGAACCGCTCCCGATGAGACTGAGGCGACCGGCGTCATCGCCTTCGAGCAGGTCCAGGGAGCTTCCACGCGTTTGGGCATTGTGGCCATCCTCGACACGGACGCGGGTTATGCTTTCACGCCCCACGTCAGCGCCGATATCGGTCTTCCCGTCGTCTTCGTCCGAAGCCCTTTCTCCCTGGTGACCAATCACGACTGGAGATATACGACATGGATTTTAGGCGACCCCTACCTGGACATTCGCTACACCGCGCGCAGTTCGGGAACTAGCTTCACGTCCATTCTGACCGGCACGGCGCCGGCGTCGAGCGCCCAGAAAGTCTTCGGTACGGGCCGCTTCGGGGGGGACTGGTTCAACCATATCGAGCACGATTTCAAGGGGGTGACCCCATTCCTCAACGCTGGCGCGGCAAGCGGGACCGTGAACCGCTTTATTCTGCCACGGCCCTACAGCCTCGCCCGGCCCTATCAAACTTTGGGCTTCATTTCCGACTTCGAAGGTGGAGCCAGTTTCAAGATCGCGCGCGGGTTCAACATCGGCGGCTCCATGTATGCGCTCGTGCCGGCTGGACCGCAAAAGGTATTCAGCCGGCTCGTCGCTCCAGACTCCACCATAGCCAGCGACGGAAACCACCATCGATTCTTCGACAGCGCGTTCGAGACAGTAGGCTCTTCTGAAATAGATCGTGACAACGGCTATTCTGGATGGATCGAGCTCGCCCATGCGCGACACGTTAACCTGCAGATAGGCTACACGCGGAGCGTTCACTACGCTTTCGACTCAGTCACCGTGATGCTGAATTTCGATGCGGGCTTTTTGTTCAAGACTCCAAGTCAGTAGAGGGTGAATTCCCTGTAGCGGCGCGCTATGAGCGCCGTCCGGCGGTCACCGATCGCCACTACAGAGGCAAATTGGCCACACCGAGCGAAAAAGCCGGCCTGCTGCTGTCAGCCTTGTTAGTCGGCCTCGTTAACCTCAGCAGTCAAGGATTGGACACCGCGGCGGGCGGCACAACGTCAGTGTCCGGCGTCATCGGCTCGTTCGAGAGGTCGCCGGCTCGGTACGATCTGTACCAAAGGCTGCCGCTGACCTTCGAGCGCAACGCAGGCCAGACCGACGGCCGCGTGAAGTTCATGGCTCGCGGGCCCGGCTACACGCTGTTCTTGACCGGGAATGAGGCCGTGCTGGCGCTGCGGAAGTCAGAAGCCAGGAGTCAGAAGTCAGGAGCCAAAAGCCCGGAGCCCGAAACTGGAAACTCGAAATTCGAAACTCGAAACTCGGGTCAGCTTTCGCTATTGCCGGCTCCCGATTCGCCATTCGCGAGTTCCGATCCCCCAGCCCCCAGCCCCGAGTCCCGAGCCCCGGCAGTCTTGCGCATGAAGCTGGTGGGTGCGAATTTGTCGACGCGGGTTGTGGGCCTGGACCAACGGCCCGGCCAATCGAACTACTTCGTGGGGAACGATCCCCAAAAGTGGCGCACCGACGTGCTGACGTATGCCAAAGTGAAGTACCAGGGAGTCTATCCCGGCATCGACGCCGTCTATTACGGTAACCAGGGGCAACTCGAATACGACTTTGTAGTTGCCCCGGGCGCCAATCTGAAGGCGATCGCGCTCAAAATCGAAGCTGGAAAATCGAAAATCGAAAATCGAAAATCCAAACTGGAGACTGGCCAATCCGAAATCCAAAATCAAAAATCAAAAATCCGCGTGGACGCGAACGGCGAGCTGGTGCTGGGAACAGGAGGGGGTGAGGTCCGTTTGCGGCGGCCGCTCGCTTACCAGACGAGCGGGGATAGCAAACGATGGGTTCAAGCCCGATACGCGCTTCGAGGCGAGAACCGTATCGGTTTCGAGGTGGGGCGGTATGATCGCCGAAGCCAACTAGTCATTGACCCGGTCCTGAGCTACGCGACGTACTTGGGCGGGACGGGGGGCGACGTGGCCTATGGCATCGCCGTCGATAGTTCCGGCGCTGCTTACGTCACGGGATCAACCGCTTCCTCCAACTTCCCTGTTGCGTCGGCTGAACAGACAGCGTATGCCGGAGGCGGCGACGTTTTTGTGACCAAGTTCAATCCTACAGGCTCGGCGCCGGTCTACTCCACTTATCTCGGAGGCAGCGCATCGGACGTTGGGAGCGGGATTGTTGTGGATTCTTCGGGGGCCGCCTACGTGGTCGGGACCACCTCTTCGACAAACTTTCCTACAACCGCCAATGCCTATCAGTCTGCTTACGCCGGTAACGGCGATGCATTCATCGCTAAGCTGAGTCCGACTGGTTCGGCGCTTGTCTACTCTTCTTATCTCGGGGGTACGGGCGCCGACTTTGGCCAGGCAATCGCCCTGGACTCCTCAGGGAATGCCTACGTGGCAGGTTCGACCGAATCCACTGACTTTCCCACGGTGAATCCGCTTCAGGTCGGGAAAGTCGGCTCCTCGGACGCGTTCGTGACCAAAATCAATCCGTCGGGTACGGGGCTTGTTTATTCGACTTATCTCGGCGGATCAGGCGCGGATTCCGCACGGGCTGTCGCCGTGGACGGCTCCGGCAATCTGTATCTGGCCGGGTACACTCTTTCAACTGACTTTCCCACCCAGAACCCGCTACAGAGCTCCAACCGGGGAGGGTCTGACGTATTTGTCGCCGAGTTGAATGCCGCAGGCTCAGGCCTCGTGTATTCCACGTATCTCGGCGGGAGCAGACAAGACAGGGCCTTCGGTCTCGCCTTGGACGCCTCGGGAAGTGTCTACGTCGCTGGCGACACTCAATCGACGGACTTCCCTGTTACCTCAAACGCCCTTCAGGCCAGCAACCACGGCCAAGGAGACGCCTTCGTCTCGAAACTGGCCCTCGGCGGCTCTGCCTTGGTGTATTCCACGTTTCTGGGCGGAAGCGGTCCGGACCAAGCGGCCGCTGTCGCACTGGACTCCTTGGGAGACGCTTACGTCACCGGTCTCACCCAGTCGAGTGATTTCCTCACTGCCGACCCGCTTCAAAGGATCCTCGGGATAGCGGGCGCTGGGTCCTGCGGCATGAATCTCTGCCCCGATGTGTTCCTGAGCAAGCTGGGTCCCTCCGGGGCCGTGGTGTATTCAACCTATCTGGGGGGCAGCGGCGCTGACTCGGGTCAAGCCGTCGCACTTGACTCCTCTGGAGCAGTCTATGTAGCCGGCAGTACAGCTTCACAAAACTTCCCTGCAATTGCGGGCGCCCCGCAAGGGAGCTACGCGGGTAGCGCCTCGAGTAATGCCTTTGTGGCGAAGGTCAACGGCCTTGACGCTCCCGGTATGGCTCTGACTCCGCAGCAAGTGAACTTCGGGAACCAAGCCCTCAATAGCGGGAGCGATCCACGCACGGTCGCACTCACGAACGCCGGCAGCGCGCCTCTGGACATCACCAGCATTGTGGCAGGCGGCGATTTCGCCCAGACCAACAACTGTGGCGCCGCGGTTCCCGCAGGCGGCGGCACATGCGCGATCCAGATCACGTTTACGCCAACTACGCCGGGTAACAAGACGGACCAGATCAGCATCGCAGACAATGCCAACGGGAGTCCACACGTTATCACCGTAACAGGGAACGGCGTGAACCCGGCGGGCTCGCTGACGCCCTCACCCTCGAGCCTGAGTTTTCCGGCTGAGAGCGTCAACGTGACAAGTCCGGCTCAGCCGGTGCGGCTGACCAACAACGGACAGGTGGCCGTGACCCTCACGGCCATCAGCGCAACTGGCGACTTTTCCGAAACCAACACCTGTGGAGCGCTGCCCAGCGCCCTTAACAAGGGGGATAGCTGCACGGTCAACGTTACCTTCACGCCGACCGCCAGCGGCAGCCGCACCGGCGCCGTCAGCGTCACCGACGACGCTGCCAACAGTCCGCAGAGCGTCCCCCTTACGGGAACCGGGAACCCGCTCTTCTCCCTTTCCGCCAATGCCCGGTCGGCAATCGTCGTTATAGGCACGGATTCTACGACCTTCACCGTCAATGCGTCGGCGCCGAGCTCTTTCTTGAGCAGCATCTCGCTCACCTGCTCGTCAGCGGGGGGAGCCAGTTGTTCCTTTAACCCCTCGTCCATCACGGCTGGCCAAAGCAGCACCCTAACCGTGAGCGGGCTCACCTCGTCAAGCTCCAATCCGCTAAGTTCCAATCCGGCAAATTGTAATGCCACGAGTTATGCTACGGGTTCCACTGCGACAACCCCCATTCCTTTGAACTTGACGATAACGGGAACCAGCGGCTCCGAGACTTCGACCCTGACCCTGTCGATATTCTTTGCTGATTTCTGCGTCTCGGCTTCTCCGCCACTGCGTACAATTAACGCAGGTCAGTCCGCGACCTACACCATTTACGTCAGTCCGTCGAATGGATTTAATCAGGTCGTGCTGCTGAGCTGCGGCGGCGTGCCGGCGGCATCGAGTTGCTCGTGGTCTCCTTCCGCCTTGACGTTGAATGGCACAGCGGCGGCTACAGCGACAATGACGGTGAGCACCACCGTAGAGTCGACGCGCTCTGTGAGGCGTCCTCCGCCGTACGGAGGCCCTTCTGCGGGTCCGCTTTTCGGATCGAAGCCGTGGGCGCTCTGGCTCATGGTCCTCGCCTCAGCCGCCGCGCTGGCGAGCCGGCGCGAGCGTGGACGCCTCGCGTTGATGCCGCTTTCGGAGAGGCTTCGGTTTGCCGCTCTGGGCGTGGCGCTGTTCCTGTTTGCCTTGGGAACGAGTTGCAGCCACAGCGCGACGGTCTCCGGGACTCCACCCGGGACTACCGCCATCGGCATCACCGGCACGCTGGGAAACAACAGCAAAGTCTCGCGGACTGCAACGGTCAACCTTTCGGTCGGATTCTGAAATAGGGCGGAATCCTGACCAGCGGTGTCAGATTGTTAGTGCTACAGACCTCGATCTGCTGATGCGCAGCTTGGGCAAATCGCTTCTCTGAGGAGGAACGCTTGTGGCTGTGACCTGCGGCGGCGCAAATGTGCGTGTGAGCAGCAACGGGTGCAAGCGCGCGCGCTGCGTCGTGCTGCTTATCCTGTTAGGGCTGGCGATGCCAGGGACGGAGACCGGGCAAAGGAACAAGGCCGCCCTAGCAACGCAGCCCGCCCCTGTCCGACTGAAACCGTGGGCCACCGCGGGGTTGCCGCTGAGCTTCGAGCCGAACGAGGGCCAGACCGATTCGCGAGTCAAGTTCCTCTCGCGCGGGAGCGGTTACACATTCTTCCTCGCTGCCGATGAGGCGGTTTTAGCGTTGCGGAAGTCAGAAGTCAGAAGTCAGAAGTCAGGAGCCAGAAGCTCGAAGGCCGAAACTGGAAACTCGAAATTCGAAACTCGAAACTCGGGTCAGCTTTCGCTATTCCCGGTTTCCGGTTCGCTATTCGCGAGTTTCGATCCCCCGGCCCCGAGCCCCGAGTCCCGAGCCCCGGCAGTCCTGGGCATGAAGCTGGTGGGCGCGAACCAAGCCGCCAAGGTAACGGCGCTGGATGAGTTGCGGGGCAAGAGCAACTATTTTATCGGCAGCGACCCGAAGAAGTGGCGCACCGACGTGCCGACCTACGGCAAGGTGAAGTACGAGGGCGTCTATCCCGGCGTCGATCTGGTGTATTACGGCAACCAGCGGCAGCTCGAATACGACTTCGTGGTTGCCCCCGGCGCTGATCCCAGGGCCATCGCGCTCAAGATCGAAACTGGAAAATCGAAAATCGAAAATCCAAAATCCAAAATCCACATAGACGCGAGTGGCGATCTCGTGATCGAAACCGATGGGGGCGAGGTGCGTTTCCACAAACCGGTACTGTACCAACCCACCGGGTCTTTGAATTCACAATTCACAATTCGCAATTCAGAATTGTTAAACGGCCACTACGTGCTTACCGCCGACAACCGCATCGGCTTTGAGGTCTCCCGCTACGACAAAAGCAAGCCGCTGGTCATTGATCCCGTCCTGAGTTATTCGACGTATCTGGGCGGCTCGGGCGGCGATGTAGCCTATGGCGTTGCCGTTGACAGTTCCGGCGAGGCTTTTGTTACGGGCATTACCAACTCCGCCGATTTTCCCACTCTGGCTGCCAGCGGGAGTTCCGTCTACCAGAGCTCCAATAAGGGCAACGGCGACGCCTTCGTGACCAAGATCAATGCCGCCGGGACCGCGCTCGTCTATTCCACTTATTTAGGCGGCAGCCGCTCGGATACCGCTACGGCTATCGCCGTTTCCGCTTCCGGAGACGCCTTCGTGACCGGCACGACGACCTCGGCTGATTTCCCCACAGCATCGACGGCGACGACGGGCGCTTTCCAGGCGGCATACGGCGGCAACGGCGATGCTTTCGTGGCGCAGCTCAGCAGTGACGGGAGCAAGCTCGTTTACTCCTCCTACCTCGGAGGGACGGGGGCCGATTTCGGACAAGGCATCGCCGTGGACAGTTCGGGCAACGCCTATGTGACCGGCTCGACGCAGTCCGTTAACTTCCCGACCTGCCCGGGGCCCGAATCTATATGCGCGGCAGCTTCCCCACCTCCGCTGCACGCCAGTAGCGATGGCTCTTCGGACGCCTTCGTAGCCGAGGTGAACTTTACGGGCTCGCAGTTGGTTTACTCGACTTACCTTGGTGGTACCCAGGCCGATGTCGGTCGAGCCATCCGGGTCGACGCTTCGGGCAACGCCTATGTCACGGGTTACACGTTCTCGCCGAACTTTCCGATGACTCTGAGCCCGCTGCAGGGCTCAAATGCCGGCCCGCCGGACGCTTTTGTTTCGGAGGTCAAAGCCGACGGATCAGCTCTGGCCTTCTCCACTTACCTGGGCGGAAGTGGGGACGACCGTGGGTTCGCAATTGCCCTGGATACTTCCGGAAGCATCTACGTCACCGGTATAAGCCAATCAACGGACTTTCCGACGACCTCCGCCGCCTGGCAGACCATGAACCACGGTCAGGGTGACGCGTTTGTCAGCAAGCTGAACTCTACGGGCGCCGCCCTGACCTACTCAACCTTTTTGGGCGGGAGCCGGCTCGACCAAGGTAATGCCATCGCGGTAGACTCCTCGGGAAACGCCTTTGTTACTGGCTCCACCCAGTCGGGTGACTTCCCGACTGCTGAGGCGCTCCAGGCGATCTTAGGAATTAGCGGCGGTAGTTCTTGTGGTACGACGCTTTGCGCCGATGCGTTCGTCAGCCAGCTCAACCCCTCCGGCAGCGCCCTAGTCTATTCGACTTACCTTGGGGGAAGCAAGGCGGACTTCGGTCAGGCGATTGCGCTCGATTCCTCGGGTGATCCCTACGTTGCGGGCAGTACTTCCTCCACGAACTTTCCCGCCATTGCCGGGGCCTATCAGGGGAGTCTAACCGGCGCAGGCACGGCTTTTGTCGCTAAGGTTGATTCGAGCAACACGCCGGGAATCGCTCTCGCGCCCGCGAAGGTAAACTTTGGGAACCAGCCTCTCGGCGTCAGGAGCGCCGTCGAAACGGCCACGGTCATCAACGCCGGCACCGCGCCGCTCAGTATTACGCAGATCACCTCGTCGAGCACGGATTTTGCCGAAGCTGACAACTGCGTCGGGACGGTCGCAGGGGGAGGCGGGACCTGCACGATCAACCTCACCTTCACACCCTCGACGACGGGCTCGGAGACCGATCAGATCACCATTACCGACAACGCCGCGGGCAGCCCTCATATCATCACGGTAACCGGCACCGGCGTTACTTCGGCGACCGCCGTCACGGTCTCGCCGACGAGCCTCACGTTTGCCGGTCAGACCGTGGGCACGGTCAGCTCGCCTAAAACCGTAACGATCACCAACACCGGCACTTCGACGCTCGATATCAGCTCGATCAGCGCCACTCCCTCGAGCGACTTCTCCCAGACCAACACCTGCGCAGCCACGCTGAGAGCGTTTCCTTTGCTCCGACCGCGAGCGGCGCTCGGAGCGGCACTTTGAGCATCAGCGACAATGCGGCGGGCAGCCCTCAATCGGTGGCCCTGGGGGGAACCGGCTTGGCGGTTTTCTCGGTCTCCTCGACCAGCTCGACGACGACGGCCGTGATCGGAAGCGCGTCAGCCACCTTCACCGTTTCGGCATCGGCGCCGGCAGGCTTCACCGGAAGCATCACCCTGTCGTGCTCCTCGGGCGCTACCTGTGCGTTCAGTCCTGCCTCGATATTCGGCGGGCAGACCAGCACGTTAACTCTGAGCGGCCTCACGGCCTCAACTGCGAACCCGTTCAACTTCACGGTCAACGGAACCAGCGGGTCACAGACCGCAACCCTTCCGCTCACCGTTCTGTTTTCCGACTACTCTCTTTCAGCCTCTCCTGCCTTGGACACGATCGTCTCAGGGGCGTCCGCCAACTACACAGTGGTCGTGAGCCCGTTGAACGGGTTCAACCAGGGTGTGCAAATGGGCTGTAGTAAAACCAGCTTGCCGCCAGGGTCGAGCTGCACTTTCTCCAGTTCGACCGTAACCCCAAAGGGGTCGCCAGCGACCGTCACCTTAACGTTGCAGACTACCAAGACAGCGTCAGCCCTAATGAAACCCTGGAAGCCGTTCTCGGGACCCCCTCCGCCTCTGGGGCTGTGGTTTGCGTGTATCGGGCTGGTTTGGAGTCTCATTCGCCTCGGGCAGCGTTACGCTTTGGCGGGCACGATGGCCGGACCACGGCGAATCTGGTTCAGGTTCGCGCTCCTCACGTTTGTGCTCGCGCTAGCCGCGATTTGGGGAAGCTGTAGTAGCCTGAGCTCGACACCCGGCGGGACCGCTATCGGCAACTACAGCATCACCATCACAGGCACCCTCGGCTCTAACACCGCAGTGGTCCGAAGCACAACCGTCAACTTGTCGGTTACGCCGGTTACTTAGAGATTGGCGAACAGACCTGTTCCGGCCCCTACTGCTTCAACATTTCGATGAATAATTCAGGTGGGACGACGATGCCGGGGTCAGTTCGAGTCGAGCGTCGCCGCCAGTTCTGCGCGCGCTGCGGCCAACTCATGTTTGAATACTTCCGCTCGCCTGACGGCCACTTTGGCCTGGTGAACGCGCCCGACCTCCGTCAGCCAGCCCGCGCTGCCGGCCGTGTCGGGGTTCGCTGTCCGGTCTGCGGCGCGCGATACCGATTGCTCGAGCGGTTGAATCCGATGGGCCAGCCGATTGAAAGGCAGTAGGCTGAACGCACTTGGCAGGGAGCAGTTGTATCGCAGACCTTCCGGATCTGCGGCTCCGGCTTCGAGATCGGGAGAGTGAGGGTCTCATGAGGAGGTTGGAAACGAAGAGAAGGCGCGCCTTGGTGCGCCTGCTGGTTGAACTGGCCTTATCGCTCGTTGTGCTTGTCGAAATGGAGCCAGCGCAAGCTCCGCCCTCCCTGCCGCCCGAGAAGATCGCCGAAGCCCTCGGGCAAAAGATCCACTACTACGAGGCGGGCCAGGGACCGAACGTGATTTTCCTGCACGGTCTGGGGGGAGACGCCGGCATGTGGGCAGGGAGCTGGGTTGTGGGTTTGAAGATTTCGACGTGCGGCTCCGGAATCGGCTATCGTCGATTAGCCAGAATCCGCAAAATCTGATTCGACTGTTAAGGTTAAAGAACGCTAATGTGGCGACCACAAAAGTCATAAAATTAGCCAAGGTCGGGTGGCTCGCGGCCTACGATCTGAAACGGAGAACACGATGTCCAACAGCATATCGACCTTGCTGCTTCGTAATCTGAGCGACGTATTTGGCGAAAATGACCCCGTGCGTCGTCGCGCTGCAATCGACGAGATCTTCCATGAAGATGCAGTATTCTATGACCCAAAAGGCGGTATATTTCGTGGCCGAGACGAGATTGATCGTATCGCTGGTGTGATAAAAGCAACACATCCAGATTTCGAATATCAGCCCCTCTTCCCTCCCGAGGAATTAGGTGATGCCGGACGGGTTCGATGGGTATCTGGCACTCCCGGCAAACCACCAGCTTACGCGGGAACCGATTTTATCGTCGCCCGGAACGGTCGCATTGCTTCGGTCTATCTCTTTTTCGACAATCTTCTTTAAAGCAAAAATGCGCAACCTCAATGAGATCGAATGCTTTGTTAAAAGCTGCCAAAGTCTAGCATCAGAAGCAAAATCAAAAATCTTGAAGAACGTGAGATGCATGACATCGGCCCGGTTTCCGAGAAGTATCACCTTTACGTTCTCGACCAGAGCGGCTTCGGGCGCTAAGCTTGTGGTCTTCGATCAGTGCGGGCACGTTCCGCAAATCGAGAAACCGCAAGAGTTCAACAAGGCGCTTCTGGAGTTTCTGGGGCAGCCATGAGCAACGAAGAGTTAGTGATCACACCTGGAAACTTGCCGGACTACCTCGCGGCTCAGGGACTGATTGAGCGAGCCGAGGACGTTACGGTGCGCGAGCTGGGCGGCGGGGTCTCTAACCTCGTCCTGCTGGTCGAATCGCTCGACGGCGCCCGCCGCTGGGTCGTGAAGCAGTCGCTCGGAAAGCTTCGCGTCAAGGACGATTGGCGGAGTGACCGCGGGCGAATTTTCCGCGAAGCGGAGGCCCTTGAGTGTTTGAAGCCGTCGCTGGGCGCTTACGCGATCGCGCAGGTGATTCACGTTGACCGCGCGAGCTACCTTTACGTCATGACCGCCGCGCCCGCCGGGTCCGTCCCCTGGAAGGAGCAGTTGCTGGGGCGCCGGGCGGACCTGGCCGTCGCCCGCGAGGCGGGCGCGTTTCTGGCGCAAATGATCGCCGCTTCCCGGCACGACCCGCAGTTCCGAGAGAAGTTCGGCGACCGGAGCGTTTTCGATCAACTTCGGATCGATCCCTACTACCGCACCGCGGCGGCGCGCCACCCGGACGTGGCGGCGGCTTTGCAGGACCTAATTGCCGACTCCTGGAAAATTCAAACGGCGCTCGTGCACGGCGATTACAGCCCCAAGAACATGCTGGTGCGCCGGGAGAAGATCTTCCTGATCGATTTCGAGGTGATCCACTGGGGCGACCCGGCCTTCGATTCCGGGTTTCTCTTGAACCACCTTTTCTTGAAGGCGTTCCACCAACGGTCCGTCGCCGAGATCTTCATCGAGGCCGCACGCGAGTTCTGGAAGACGCTGCTTAACGCGTTAATGTTTGAACAGCGGGCCGCCGGCGACTTCGAGCGCATGACGGTGCGGCACCTGGGCGGCCTGATGCTGGCGCGCATCGACGGCAAGTCACCGGTCGAGTATATCCAGGACCAGGAAACCAAGGAGCGGGTCAGGCGCGCGGCCAAGCGCATTCTTCTCGAGCGGCCGGAACGCCTGGAAGAGGTTGTCACGATGGTCCGCCATGCACCCTTTCTCCAGCAGGGCATGTAGTTAATTTAACAGGCTGCCGAAAAGTGTTTGGTCGCGCTCCGGAAGGGCGGGTCTTTAGACCCGCCGAAGAGAAGAAGAAAAATAACTTAACTATTTTGTTCTCTTGTCCGCTTTACGGCGGAGTTAAAACCCCGCCCTTCCCCACAGACATGGCAAACATCAGCTCGGTTCGCGCGCGCGAAGTGCTCGACTCGCGCGGCAATCCTACCGTTGAAGTCGAGGTCAGGCTCGACGACGGCGCCTCGGGGCGCGCCCTCGTGCCCTCCGGCGCCTCGACGGGCAAGGCCGAGGCGCTCGAGCTGCGCGATGGCGACGCCGAGCGGTACGCCGGGTGCGGGGCGCTCCAGGCGGTCGCGAACGTCGAGCACGCGATTGCGGCGGCCTTGCGGGGTGTCGAAGCATCTGAGCAGGCCGCCTTGGATGATCGACTGATCGAGCTCGACGGGACCGCGAGCAAGCGGCGCCTGGGGGCGAATGCGATTCTCGGAGCGTCGCTCGCCGTGGCTCGGGCGGCGGCGTCCTCGGCCGGCCTGCCGCTTTACCGATATCTGGGCGGGGCGTCCGCCTCGGAGCTGCCCGTGCCCATGGTCAACGTCTTGAGCGGCGGCATTCACGGCGGCGGGAACATCGACTTCCAGGACTTTCAGGTGATCCCGTTGCGCGCGCGCCGCTATTCCGAGGCGCTTGAGAACGTGGTGGCGATTTACCGGGCCATGAAAGACGTTCTGAAATCGCGAGGAGTGTACGAGGCCGGCGTTGCCGACGAAGGGGGCTACGCGCCGAGGCTCGAGTCCAACGAGGCCGGCTTCGAACGGATCGTCGAGGCCATCGAGCGCGCGGGATTCAAGCCGGGCGAGGATGCCGCCATTGCCGTCGATGTGGCTGCGAGCCACCTTGAGGACGGCGGCCACTACCGCCTCGCCCGAGAGGACCTCGAACTCGATTCATCCCAGCTGGTCGAACGACTGGAGCGCTGGACGGGACGCTATCCCATCCTCTCGATTGAGGATGGCCTGGGCGAGGAGGATTGGAGCGGCTGGAAAATGTTGACCGAACGCCTGCGAAGCCGCTGCCAGTTGCTGGGCGACGATTTGTTTGTCACCAACGTCTCCAGGCTGCGGCGCGGAATTGTCGAAGGTATTGCAAATGCCGTGCTCGTGAAAATGAACCAGGTGGGAACAATCACCGAGACGCTTGAAGTGGTCCGCCTGGCGAAGCAGCACGGCTACCGCACCGTGGTCAGCGCGCGCTCGGGCGAGACGGAAGACGATTCTCTGGCCGACTTGGCGGTGGCCACTTCAGCCTCCCAGATCAAAATCGGCGCCGTCACGCGCTCGGAGCGCCTGGCCAAGTATAATCGCCTGCTGCGCATCGAGCAGGAGCTCGGCGAGCGCGCCGAATATCGCGGGGCGCGGGTTTTCACAGACTTCCGATGTCCGTAACCTGAAGATGGGGTTCGGGTCCGGGGGCCTGACGCACAGTACCTCCGTGAGGGCAACACACTCTGACATGCAGTACGTCCCGGCGGACTGTGCATCTAATAAACCGAATGAAGGGGGAGGCAACGGCTTAGGTAGGGGGATTCAAACACAGGAGAAGCCATATGAAGGCCTACACATCGGTGCCCAGGGCAAGGAGGCCAATCAGCTTGCTGGCGCTTGGATTGCTGGCTTCCGCGCCGGTGGCCGTCCTCGGCGTGGAGAGGGCGCTCGAGTTCAAACCCGGGTTCAACCTGTTGTCCCCGGCAGAGGACGTCCAGGTAGGTCGCGAGAACGCCGCGCAGGTCGAGAAACAACTGCCCATCCTTCACGACGCCGAGGTGGAGCGTTACTTGGGCGACCTGGGGCGGCGGCTTGCAGCCCACTCCCCTAACAACCGAAGCGAATACGTTTGGGTCTTCAAAGTAGTCAACAGCCGCGACATCAATGCCTTCGCGCTGCCCGGAGGATACGTATACGTCAACCGCGGCGCGGTCGAAGCGGCCCAGAATGAAGCGCAGCTCGCCGGGGTGATGGCCCACGAGGAGGGCCATGTGGTGATGCGTCACGGCACCCACCAGGCTTCAGAAAGGATGCTCGCTCAGGCGCCACTGGCGATTCTCGGCGGCGCTCTGGGCCAAGGCGGGAGCTGGTTGAGCCGGCTGGCCCAGTACGGCATCGGTTTCGGCGTGAATTCGGTGTTTCTGCACAATTCGCGCGGCATCGAGGCGCAAGCCGACCAGGTGGGCGCCTACACCCTTTACCAGATAGGCTACGACCCCCATGCCATGGCGCAGTTCTTCCAGATCATCGAGCAAAAATATCCAGACCGCACGATGGAGTTTTTCTCGGACCACCCGAACCCAGAGCACCGCATTGAGAAGATCGACCAGGAAATTCCGGAGCTGGGTCCCCCCAAGGCATGGAAGACCGACAGCCCTGACTTCGAGTCCGTAAAGCATAGGCTGCTCAGCATGCCCCCGCCACCCAAGCTAAATCCCAAGGCGCCCGCCGTGTAACCTGACTCGGAAATCTGGGAGCTAGCGTCAGCTCACCCCAATAGAGTCTGCCCTCCCTCCAATATTCGTTCTTCCCTCGTTTCTCCGCTTCCTCATGTGCTCCAGGTGGCCTCCGGCCACACGGACTGCCGCGGCGCAGGATAAACGCGCCAAACCCCGCGTCAGTGTCGTCGGCTACACTTCAACCCGCCAGTGCCTGCCTTATGTGCCTACGGTTCAGGGATTTAAGGGATGATTCTCATTTGACTGTTAAATTACCATAACGTTTTTTAATTTACTCATAATTAACCGACGCGTAGTTAACGTTCGAGATAACCTCGTCCCAGTGAAAGGGGGAGGACGAAAACATCTGAGAACCAAACGGAGGCTCGCTTTGAAAAAAGTTCACCGGCTTCTCTCGCTCCTGATTCTAGGCCTGCTCGTTAGTGTGATGCAGGCTGGAGCGCAGACACTCCCCCAGTTCGGACACGTCGCCATCGTGGTCCTGGAAAACACCAACTATAGCTCCAGCGTTGGGCATATGCCTTACCTAGACTCCTTGGTCGCGAAGTACGGCTTGGCAACCAACTACTACGCCGACACTCACCCCTCCATCGGCAACTACTTCACCCT
>QHZK01000454.1 GCA_003224635.1 Acidobacteriota bacterium
CGGACCACCCAACTCGAGAGCAGTTCGGGCCGGCGAGCGCATACTGGGTTCCGCTCCGGATGCGTCAAGATCGGAGTGAAACCCGCTACCTGGATCTGGTAGAAGACCTGATCGAACTGCTGGGGCACGAAGTGCTCGTCGAGCTCGACCAGCAGGTACGCGGTCTGATTGATGGTGAAGCGGCGGCCGCCGCCGTCTACAAGCTGCTGGATGTTCTCGTAGGAAAGGTGAAAGTCGCAGCCCAATAGAAGCTTCGGCGCGTCGCCGACCCCCGCCTGCAGCTCCGCAACCTTGGCCTGATTGACTTCGGGGTCGAAAGGATAACGGTAGTTGCAGTGGGGAGTAGCCACCAGGTGGGTGACGCCGTCCGCCGCCGCCATCTTGGCCATCGCGACCGACATCTCGAATGCCTCGGGGCCGTCGTCAACCCCGGCCAGCGGGTGGCAATGGATATCGATCATCTATAAGTCCTCACGCATCTGTAAGTCCTTCCGTCGCACGCGTGCTTCCAGACCGGCAAAGGGCGCCGCTTGCCCCGCTGCCGCCGACGGGTTTGCCTCCTCCGCAATTCTACCAAACGAGCCACTTACTGATGACTGCGAAATATAGGACGACGTTTTCTGTAGCGGCGGTCGAAGCCTGCCCTGGAAGGGACCGCCGTTTCTCGGCGCTCATAGAGCGCCGTTATAGACGCCGCTACAGCGAACGAGAGCCAGGCGGCGGCAGTTGGCGCTTGTCACTGACGGCGCCAAACCCCTTCACGCTTGCGCGCCAAGTAAAGAAATCGCGACAGGCGTCTTTCCCGTGCAACGTTGTGGACGCAGGCGAGGAACGTTTGCAGGCCGTCAAAGTTGGCCTCGCCCTCGACTTTGACCAGCTCCGATTGGCGCAGGGCGCGCGCGTCGCGCCAGCGCTTGGAGAGGACGGCGGCCGCCTCAGTAACGTCGTCGGCGCGGAGCAGCTCCAAGCCTGCCTCGCGGATGAGGCGCTCATTCTCTCCGGGCGGGAGAAACAAGTAATACCCGATCGAGCTGCGCGCCGCCATCTCCTCGTTCGACAGCGCTCCGGTTACGATCATGGCGTCGGTATACAGAGCGCGACCCCCCGGTCGCAGCACTCGATACCACTCCTTGAGAACGGCAAGGCGTCTCGGGATGTGGCACATGGCGTCGTTCGACACCACAGCGTCGAAGCTCTGGTCGGCGAAAGGCAGCCGCTGGCCTGCGTCGGCGCGCTCGAAGCGAAGGCGCGAGTCCAGTTTTCGGGTGCGAACCAGCTCGCTCGCGTTGCGGACTCCATTTTTGTTGACGTCGAGCCCGATGACGTGGCAGCCAACGCTCTCGACCATATACACCGCGCAAGCGCCTGCTCCACAGCCAATTTCGAGCACCTGCGACGCGGGCGTGAGCTCGAGCATCGTGAAGATTCGGCGAAACTCATCCACGGTCATCCAACTGGTCTGGCCGATATCCTCGCCATAAGTTTCCTTGCGCACCCCCTCGTACAGACGGGCGGCGTAATGTCCGTAGGAGGTGTCATACAGGTCGACCGCGTTCGACACGTTAGATCCTCGCCTGCTTCCCAACGTTACTTCAAGGCCTTGTGCTCACTCCAGCTCGACCACCCTCCGACACGCGCGTCGCACTTCCTGCCGTGTTTTCGACACGCGCCCGGCGAGGGTCTCATCCCGCGCGAGCAGTCCCCAGCGGCGCACAAGACTCTCGACTGACTCCGCCTGGCTGGCGTGCTCCGGCAGGCCATCCGCAGGCTTTCCGGTGACGAGCCGGACGGCATGATCGACGCTGCGCAACAGGGCGGCGCTTTCGCTGAGTGCGTTGGCGTCAGGCTCGCTCACGAGGCCCGCAGCGAGTAGCGCGGCGATCTGTTCCGCGGTGTTCGCGCCCAGGGGCCAGTGGACTCGAGGCTCTGCGGTCGCGCCTACCTGGTGATGACGAAGGCGGAGGTACCAGACGCAGAAGCTTATGTCGTCGTAACCTCCGGGGTCGTCGTAACCTCCGGGAGCGGTCCCCGTGTTCGAGGGCCGCAAAGTCACTTCCCTTTCAAGGCTCTGCCGCAGGTCGTGCGGGTCGCCTTCAAGGTCGCGACAGGACGCGAAGCGGTTGAGCAGCACCGCCGTCAGGCGTGAGGCGATTTCGAGGCCCAGCCTGATATCGCCCGCCACGGGCGCGGCCTGGAGATACGTCAGGAGCTCCCGCACGTCGGCGGACCCGCCAACGTAACCCAGCAGCTCGTCCTCGGCGGTCACAAGCTGGCCCTCGCGGCCGTGCGGCCTCAACCGCGTGTCGACGGCGAACAGCGTGCCGTCGCGCGTGTAGCTCGACAGGACTCCGACAGTCTTCTCCGCCAGGCGACTCCAAAGGGCCATCTCCACGCGCGAAGCGCCGGGCGCAGCGACGAAAAGCAGGCGGGCATCCGAGCCCAGGTCGAATTCGTTCAGCCCGAGCTGCCCCACGCCGAGCACCGCGAGAGGAAGCGGCCCCTCACCCGCCGGCTGCCGGTCGCCCAGGGTCGCGGGAGGTGAGGCTGAAACCAAGTCCAGCGCTTCACCGGCAATCCAGAGCGCGCTTCCGACCGAACGTGCTGCCAGCTTCGACCAGCGGTTCAAAGCCTCGAAGATGGAGCCCCGGCCCCCCAGGTCCTCCTCGCCCAGGGCCAACACCTGGGCGCGATAGTGCCGGCGCAGCAGCGCCATTTTTTCTCGGATGCCCAGGCCGCGCTCCGTCGCCCAGGGAAAGGGCGATAGCGGCGTCACCGCACGCAACGGATAGCCCCGTCCGACGCCGGAGGTTAGAGACGGCGGGAGGGTGGAACCCCTGGACTGCGGGAGGGCGGAGCCCTCCCCTAGGGCATCGAGACCCATCGCGAGCTGGGCGGCTTCCGCGCCGGGCGAGACGCGCTCGACCGATTCGGCCTCGGCGAGGCCTGGCGGCGCCCAGACGGCAATATCCTCGGGATGATGAATCAGCAACTCGCCCATATAGTCGCTCGCTCCGATCACCTCGACAGCCCGGTGCACGAGCTGCGGCTGCTCCCGCGCCAGCCGGAAGCGCTCCGAGGACCCCAGGAGCGACGCGAAAAACCGGGCTACATTCGGCCGCGCCCGCTCGGGAATTTCGGCCTTGCGCACGAGCTCGGCCACCTCGGGCGCCTGTGCATCGAGGAACTCGAGAGTCGAGCGGTAGGAGCTGTGTCCGTGGTCGCGGGGCAAAGTCGGAAGCGGCTGCAGGCCAAAGGCGGCTTTCACTTCGGCTCCCGGGTTCGGATCGATCACCCTGTTGTAGATCTCGTCCACGCGGGCAAACACCTCCCGGACGCGGCGAAGGAGCGACGCGCCGGGCCCTTCCCCGGCAACCGGCGGGCCCGCGGTGTCGGGAGTTTCACTCGGCCCGGCGTCAATTCCGACCCGGCGCGCGAGGCGATCCAGCGCGCCAGCCTCCGGAGGCAACCGATGTGTCTGCTGGCCCGTGTCGAGCTGGATGCGGTGCTCGAGCTTGCCCAAGAATTCGTAGGCGCTGGTCAACTCCGCATAATCGCGGTCGGAAAGCAGGCCTTTGTCATTCAGCTTGCGAAGGCCGTGCAGGGTGCCCCCGGAGCGCACCCAAAGATGGCTGCCTCCGTACCGGCGCCGCAGGCACTGGGTCAAGAACTCGATGTCGCGGATGCCGCCCCGGTCGAGATCCACATCGGCCGCCCTGGCGCGGCCCTCCCGCGGCTTCTTCGACTTCCTCTCGTGCGAC
>QHZK01000455.1 GCA_003224635.1 Acidobacteriota bacterium
TGATTTTCTCATGGCCTGCACACTGGCACATCGTCGCCACCGCTTTACCTTTAGGGTGTCGTGTCAGTGGGCATTGGCGTAAGTCGAAGACAAGTAGCAACGAGACAGAGCCCGCTGACACCCAAAGAAGGGAGTCAGCGGGCTCTTTGATTTTTTGGCGGGTCCTCGGCTGCTTGTTGCGCAGGCTCCACTCCGGGCCTGCGAATTCTTCCTCGAAGCGCGACGTTACGATGCGGAACGTTGTGCTATTGACCTTCGGTTTGTAGACGCCTGCTAAAAGAGCACTGCCAAAGGAGAAGGAATTGATAGAATTCAAGTTCGCGGACGGCCTGATTCCGGCGATCATCCAGGAGAGGAGCAGCGGCGCGGTGCTGATGCTCGGATACATGAATTCCGAGGCCATTGAGCAGACCTTAAGCTCCGGCCAGGTGACCTTCTTCAGCCGCAGCCGCCAAAAGCTCTGGACCAAGGGTGAGACTTCCGGGCATCGGCTGCACGTACGCGAGGTCCGCGTGGACTGCGACCGGGACGCGCTCTTGATCCAGGCGGATCTCGACGGCCCGGGGTGCTGCCACCTTGGTTACAAGTCCTGTTTCTTTCGCAAGGTCACCCCGCAAGGCGAGGAGGCCATTTTCGACCGCGAGTTCGACCCCGCCAAGACCTACAGAACCAGTGACGAGTGACGGGAAGAAGTCGACAGTCGACAGTCGAAAGTTGAAAAAGTCGAAGGTGGAAGACGCTCGGCTCTTAGCTTTGAACTTTCGACCTTCGACTCTCGACTCCTACAAGGCACTATGAAATTAAAGCTCGGACTACCCAAGGGAAGCCTCCAGGACGCCTCGCTCCAGCTCTTTCGCCGCGCGGGGTACGAGATCACGGTGAATCCACGCTCCTACTTCCCCGTCATTGACGACGAGGAGATCGAGTGCATGCTGATCCGCGCCCAGGAGATGGCGCGCTACGTCGAGGACGGCATCCTGGACGCCGGGCTGACCGGCAAGGATTGGATCCTGGAGAACAGCGCGGAAGTGCGCGAGCTGGCGGACCTCTACTATTCCAAGCTGACCTTCGGCAAGGTGCGCTGGGTCCTGGCGGTGCCGGAAGAGTCGACCGTCCGGAGCGTGAACGACCTCGAGGGGAAAATCATCGCCACAGAGTTGGTCAAGGTCACCGAGCGGTACCTGGCCCGCAACAACGTCAAGGCCAAGGTCGAGTTTTCCTGGGGCGCCACTGAGGTGAAGCCCCCGGTGCTTGCCGACGCTATCGTTGAGGTTACAGAAACGGGGTCGTCGCTCCGAGCCAACGGCCTGCGCATCGTCGAGACCGTGCTCGAATCCAACACCAAGTTCATCGCCAACTGCGCCGCCTGGGAAGACGCCTGGAAGCGCGCCAAGATCCAAACGCTCGTCATGATGCTGAATGGGGCCATGGAGGCCGCCGGCAAAGTCGGCTTGATGCTTAACGTGCTGCGCGCGGACCTCGACCGGGTCCTGGCGGTCCTGCCCGCCCTCAAGCGGCCGACGATCTCGAACCTGAGCGATCCCGACTGGGTGGCCGTCAACACGGTGATCGAGGAGAAGACGGTGCGGGAGATTATCCCGCGCCTCAAGGCTGCCAACGCGCAGGGGATCGTCGAGTATCCGCTCAATAAGATCGTCCTGTGATGGCAGCGCGGGCGTAAATCGAAAGGCCAAATGTACGGAGGTCTCGTGGATTCCTCGTTTCGTCCTCTCAAGACTCACGAGCGGGAGCTCTTGGAAAAGCTCCT
Organism: Acidobacteriota bacterium; assembly: GCA_003224635.1. Taxonomy (GTDB): domain Bacteria; phylum Acidobacteriota; class Terriglobia; order UBA7540; family UBA7540; genus QHZK01. Next base: position 1,769 of record QHZK01000455.1, read on the forward strand.
CGAACCCGAATTTCCAGGCCGTGACGAGTTGCGTCAGCAACTGAACTCGGTGACCGCAAAACAGATCTTAGAGGACGGCACGCTCGCCCTCCAGTGCGACTCCCATCACCCTGCACCGGTTAAGTGGAGGATCCCCACCGAGGGCGAGTGCCGAGATGCTGAGGGTGCAGCACTTCATGTCTTACTTCACGTTGTAGATGGGTTTATGACCGAGCTTGAGATATACAAGGACGGCCAATCCGAGCTCCATGAGCTCCCATCTGCACGTGATCTTTCGCTATTTACGCCGTACGGTGAAGCAGGGGTTGAACCCGGGGGAGCGTGCGGTCTTGTCCACAAATCGGAAAAAGAGAAGCAAGGAGACGTCGTGGATTCCTCGTTCCGCCCTCTCAAGACTCACGAGAGGGAGCTCTTGGAAAAGCTCCTCGAACCCGAATTTCCAGGCCGTGACGAATTGCGTCTGCAGTTGAACTCCGTGACCGCAAAACAAATCTTTGAGGATGGCACGCTCGCCCTGCAGTGCGGTCTCACTCACCCTGCGCCGGTTAAGTCCAGGGTACCAGTCGAGGGCGAGTGCCGAGATGCCGACGGTGGACCAATTAGTGTATTCCTTCACGTCGTAGATGGGTTTATGAACGAGCTTGAGATCGTGAAGTACGACCATTCCAAGATCGTTAAGCAACCATCCGCACATGATCTAGTAGTATTAGTCTAGCGTTTTGAAGCCTTGCCAAGATGGCTCCGCTCCAAAGAGATGCTACAAATCATTCGCAGCACGGACAAGAAAGCCCTCGACCGGCTTCTTCGGGCGCGCCAGACGCGCCTCGAAGCGGCCGAGCCGGTGGCGCGCCGCATCCTGGAGGACGTCCGCCGTCAAGGTGATCGCGCGCTGGTTCGCTACGCCCGGCAATTTGACGGCGTGGACCTCCGCCAAGAAGGCTTCACGGTCAGCGCGCGCGAAGTTCGAGAGGCCTGCCGCAGCGCGCCTCGGAGTGCCATCGCGGCGTTGCGCGTCGCGGCGCGGAACATCCGGGCGGTAGCCGCCCGCCAGTTACCGCGGCCGTGGCAGGCGGCGAACGGCGCCGGGATCAAGGTCGGCCAGCTCGTCCGCCCGCTCGATCGCGTGGCGTGCTACATTCCAGGCGGACGATTCCCGCTGCCTTCGACAGTGCTCATGAGTGTGATCCCGGCGCAGGTCGCAGGCGTCCGCGAGATCGTGATTACGTCGCCACGACCCGCGCCGACCGTGCTGGTGGCGGCGGACTTCCTGGGTATCAAGGAGATCTTCCGGCTCGGGGGCGCGCAAGCCATCGCCGCGTTCGCCTATGGCACGGAAAGCGTGCTGCGGGCTGATAAGATTGTGGGTCCGGGCAACCGCTATGTGGCGGCGGCCAAGAAACTCGTGGCGGGCGAGTGCGGGATCGACTTCGTCGCGGGCCCGACGGAGCTTGTGGTAGTCGGATCACACGGCCGCCCGCAGTGGATTGCCTCCGACCTGCTCGCTCAGGCGGAGCACGACCCTGACGCCGTGGCCATCTTCATTACCCCGTCGCGCCGGCTCGCCCTCCGGGTCCAGGCATCCGTGACGTCGATCCTCGAGGAACTGGATTCGGACGGCGCGGCTAATGCAAAAAAATCGCTCGCGCGCCAGGGCGCTATTATCCTGACCCGCGACCTTTCCGAGGCCGTGGGTCTTGCGAACACTCTCGCGCCGGAACACCTGACCTTGACGGAGGGAGCATCCCAGATGCTCGACCGTGTGACTTCGGCAGGCTCGATCTTCCTCGGAGATTACAGCGCGGTCGCCGCCGGCGACTACGCTTCCGGGTCAAACCACATCCTGCCGACCGGCGGAGCGGCGCGC
>QHZK01000079.1 GCA_003224635.1 Acidobacteriota bacterium
CCGCTTTGAACTGCGGCGCTGCCGTGAATGCACCTAGGAAAACGATTCTGGGATATGCTGTCGTCCGTTGGTCCACAGAGCTCCCTCTCCCGGACAATCAGTCCGTCCGTACCGAGGAGTGGCGGGCTCCGGCGCTCGGCTGCTACCCACTGTACGACAGGTCCGAGATGGGCCCGAAGAGCGGTCCCTCTGCCTACAATGTGCGAGAAGTGCTGTTCGTGGTCGAGGGCGAACCGCCATCGGCGTTTTTCGAGGTAGCCTCAGACCTGACGGAGCGCTCCCCCTCCCAGGCGGATTTCGAGTTTGAACGGTTTTTCCCTGGGCATCATTTATACCTCGAGGGCGGGGCCAGGGCCGACCGACGGTATTATGGAAGCCGGGCAGCAACGCCGAACAAGTAGATTCGTCGCGGTGCCACTACCCCTGACATCTGGATCGCCCCCCTTAGCCGCAGACACGGCACACCACGCCGCGTGTGTCCCCTAAGCAAGAGTCAACCGGTCAGTGCAGACCTCGCTTCTCAGAGGTCTGCGGCTTGACACGGACCTGCGAAAGATCTGCGGCCGCTGCCAGGCGATGCTGCACCACGCATCGCAACCGAAGACCGCCAATCCACTTTTCCTCAACTCTCATCAGCGACGTCGGTTTCCTTGGCCTTGCGGCGACCTCCGGTCTTCCGGGTCCCGCTTTTGGCGGCGCCCCGCGCCCGGTGCTTTCGCGGCTTGCGTCCGGAGCGGGAGTCGCCCGGTGCCCCGGCAGGGGCTTCTTCGATCACGGAAGCGCCAGCTTCGGACAGAGGAGCTTCGGGGTAACTTGCCTCGGCCGGAGCGGCGTCGCGGGCGGAGACAGGAAGCTCCTCAGTCAGCTCCGTAGATTCGCCTGCAGCAAGAGGCTCGGCTGCGGCAGAGGCTTGGCCGGACCGCAAAGCGTCGGCGGAAGCCAGGGGTTCGGTGGCCTCGACCGCAGGGGGCGACGCAGGCCACGGTTCGACCGCAGCCGAAGTCGGCGTTGAGACCGAAAAGATTCGCCACACGCCCTTGCGGTCGCGCTGCAGCTTGATCAGGCCTTCACGCTGCGCCTGATGGAGCAGGTCCAGAATGCCCCGGAAACCGTGGCGGCGCTCATCGAAATTCTTGTCGAGCGAACGCATCCCCTGGCGGACCTGCCGCATATACAGCGGCCGGTTTGGGGCCTTTTCCGAAGCGGCGGCGACCGCCTGCCTCAGCAGATTCAGGGCCTCGGCGCTGGTCCCGGTCACTTCGGGTGGCGCGCTCGGCGGGGCGGGCGCCGCCTCCACACTTTCGGGCGCTGGCTCTGGTGTGGGCGCCGGCGCCGGGACTCTCCCATCGCCCTCCATCGGCTCGACCAGGTAGCCGCGGTCGGTCCGGCGCAGGCGCAACAGGCGCTCCCGTTCCATCTTTTGCATGAACTCGAGAAACGATCCCGTGCCGTAGTCCCGCTCGCTGAATGTCGAATCCAGTTGCAGCAGGGTGCTCTTGAGCAAGCCAAGTTGCGGCGCCACGCCCCGGTCGGCCAGAATCTTGAGCGCGCGCTGGATGTTGGGCAGGGCTTCTGAAAGCGGACGCGTTTCGAGGGCGACCCGCGCCGAGTGCTCCGCGCGGCGCCCTGAACGGGCCGGCCGCCCGCCATCTGCCGCCCGGCCGCCGTCCGCGCCCTTCAGCAGGTTCTCGTAGGCGATGAACTCCGTGCAATTGCGCTGCAGGATGTTGCTGGTGAACGACCGGCCGCCTACCACAAACACCTGCTTGTCATACTGCTTGAGCTTTTCGACCAGCGCGATGAAGTCGCTGTCGCCTCCCACAATGGCAAAGCCGGTGATGTGGTGGCGGGTGAAAGCCATCTCGAGCGCGTCGAGCGCCAGGTTGATGTCCGCGCCGTTCTTGTCGCCGCGCGGCGTCACGTTGCGCTGTACCATGTGGACGGCGTGCTGGGTCATCTGGCGGCTCTGGTCGCCGGCGCGAGGCCAGTCGCCGTAGGCCACTTTGGTAACCACCTCGCCCCGCTCCTTCAGCGCCTCGAGCACCAAAGACACGTCAAAGTCTTTGGCCAGCGTATCCTTGACGCCGATCTGGATGTTGTCGAAATCGATAAACACAGCGAGCTTTAAGCGTTCTTCAGCCATGTTGCCTTCTTTCCCCTGGTCGAGCTTGATCCGCAGCGACGATTGTCAGCGCGCCCGACGGGCATCGACGCCTTCCTGGGTATCATCATACTCCACATCAGCCATCGGCGCCCCCCCGCCGTACGAACTGTCTCGGGCCCGAGGCTGCAAAGACTATGCCAGGTACTTCAGACTGGTGTCGATCAGCCTCTGTGTTCCCTCGTACGGGCTGCCCTGGCCTTCAAACTCCATCGAGCAGTATCCTCGGTAGCCGCTGGCCTTGAGAATCCCGAACGTCTTGGCAAGATCCACCCGGACGACTTTGCCGTTGTCTACCTCCGAGTCTTTGACATGACAGATATTATAGGCGCGCTTGAACAGGGCAGTGACGGCGTCGTAATCGAATTGCTCGTTGCCGCTCAGCATGGAGTTGCAGAAGTCGGGCAGGGCGTGCAGCCAGGGGTGGTTCGCTTTGTCGATGACTCTCACCAGGAAAAAAGCGTCCTCGCTCACGAGGTCGTCATTCTCGAGGTTGATGACCACGTTTTTCTCGGCCCCGTAGTCGGCCAGCCGCGTCAGGCTTTGTGCCGTTCGATCGACATCGGGCTTCGCGTTTGCGGCGCCCGCAACATGGATGCGAATGCTAGGCGAGCCGAGAGCCACGGCGACCTCCATCCACTTTTTGCCGTAGTCCACCGCCATCTGGCGCTTGGCCGCGTCGGGGTCATAGAAACTGTACCGGCCGCCCACCGGAATATTAATGACGCGCGCGCCCGCTTGCTCCACGGCCGCGCGGAACTCGCCGAGGTAGGCCGCCTCCGTCGAACGGAAGTGATCGCTCAGGGGCTCGATCTGGCGCACGTTGAATTTCTGGACGACCATCGCGGCGAAGTCTTTGAGGTCTATTCCAGGTTGCTTCGGGTCGCGCGCCCAGCGGTTTGAGGGACTTTCGATGATGGCGCGAAACGGCCAGGAGGCCACGGCGAGCCGGGCGCGCGGCTCGACGGGAAAATTGATGTGGGGCTCGGAAAAGAATGGACCGGCGCCCACCGCCTCCGGCGCCACGCCGTTTAAGGCCGCAGTGGCAGCTACGGCTGAGGACGCCATTAGAAACTTGCGGCGGGAGCGCCAGGGCATTTCCACTCCTTTGCTCGACGGCGGGAGACCAGGCCCCAAGCCGAGACGATACCACATCCCGCTCGGCCCGGACTCGGAGTTTTCACTTTTCCGATTCCCGTCGCCTGCCTTATAATGCGTGCGAGTTTGACCTGAGGCTGAGTGCGACCGTCGAGCTCGGCCCGAGTGCGGGGAGTGTTTCTTGAGCGTACGGATTTGCGTGCTGGGCAGCGGCAGTCGAGGTAACTCCACCTGGGTTCGCACGGAGAAGACGCGCTTGCTGGTGGACGCGGGCTTTGGCCGGAAAGCGGCCGCGGCTCGCTTGAGTGTGGCAGACGAGCGTCTCGATGGCTGTGACGCTATTCTCGTCTCCCACGAGCATCAGGACCACATCAGCGGCTTGCGCTCGCTGGCGCTGCGGCTGAAAGTCCCCATCTACATCTCGGCCGCTACCCGCGACGCGATCCGGTGGGACCCGCGCATCACCGCTTTCGAAGCGTTCACGGCGGGCGAGACGTTCACCATCGGGGACGTGGAAATCCATCCCTTCTCGGTGCCTCACGATGCGGCGGACCCCGTAGCCTTCACGTTCGAAGCGGAGGGCATCCGGGTGGGCGTGGTTACCGACCTGGGCTACATCCCCGAGGTGGTCAAGCAGCGCGTGCGCGGCTGCCACTGCCTGGTGTTCGAGTCGAACCACGATCTGGACATGCTGAAGGTCGGCCCCTACCCTTGGTTCGTGAAGCAGCGGGTGATGAGCCGGCACGGGCACCTTTCGAACTACGCCACCGCCGCGTTCTTGGGCGAGGACTACGACGGCGCCGCGCAAGTGCTGGTGCTGGCTCACCTGAGCGAGACCAATAACCACCCGGAAATCGTCCGGCTCAGCGCCACCGAGGCGCTCACCCGCCGCGCTGCCGGCGCTTTCGAGTTTGACATCCGCCGCGACGTCGGGCCCCAAGGCCAGGCCAACCTCCGGGCCAAGGGCTACAGGTCGGAATTGTATCTCGCCGGCCAGGACGTACCCACGCCACTGTTCCAGTTCTAGCCCAGCCAGGGTCACGCTGGGGCGTGTGGCGCCCCGGTCACATATCACCTCCACCTCATCCACCTCACGTCGTCCGAAATTAGAGATTGCAAATCGGTAATCCAAAATCCAAAATCTAAAATCCTATGATCCCCCGCTACACGCGCCCGGAGATGGGCCGCATCTGGAGTGACGAAAATAAATTCCGCCAATGGCTCGAGGTGGAGATTGCGACCGCCGAAGCGGAGGCGGAAGCGGGCCTGATTCCTCGGAGCGCGTCCCGCGCCATCCGCCGCAGGGGGCGCTTCAGCGTGGCGCGCATTCTCGAAATCGAGAAGAAGGTGAAGCACGACGTGATCGCCTTCACCACGAGCGTGGCGGAGAATATCGGCCGCGAGGGGAGATACCTCCACTACGGACTGACCTCGAACGACGTGGTCGACACGGCGCAGGCACTGCAGGTCCGCGAAGCTTCGGCGCTGCTGCTCGCCGGACTCGCGCGCCTGGGCCAGGCGCTCAAAAAGCGCGCCTTCGAGTTCAAGCATGCGCCGATGGTCGGCCGGACGCACGGTATCCACGCCGAGCCCGTTACGTTCGGCTGGAAGCTGGCCATCTGGTACGCGGAGAACCAGCGGAATACGGAGCGGCTCAAGTACGCCGCCGACCAGATGCGCGTCGGCAAGATTTCCGGGGCCGTGGGCAGTTACGCCCACCTGAGCCCGGCGCTCGAACGGAAAATCTGCGCCAAGCTGGGCTTGCAGCCCGCGCCCATCTCTTCCCAGGTGATCCAGCGCGACCGGCACGCCTTTTATCTGGCGACCCTGGCGGTGGTGGCGAGCTCGCTCGAGAAGATCGCGCTCGAAGTCCGCAACCTCCAGCGCACCGAAGTGCGCGAGGTGGAGGAGTACTTCGCCGCCGACCAGAAGGGATCGTCCGCCATGCCTCACAAGCGCAACCCCGTCACGGCGGAGCAGATCTGCGGGCTGGCGCGCGTGGTTCGCGCCAACGCCCAGGCGGCACTCGAAAACGTGGCGCTCTGGCACGAGCGCGACATCTCGCACTCCTCAGTCGAACGCGTGGTCCTGCCCGACTCGACCATCCTCCTCGACTACATGCTCGATAAGACGGCGAAGCTGGTGGAGACATTGCTCGTGTATCCGGAGCGGATGCGGGAGAACCTCGACCTGCTTAGGGGGCTGATTTTTTCGGGGCAACTGCTGCTCGATCTGGTTGAGAAGGGCGCGGCGCGCGAAGACGCCTACCGCTGGGTGCAGCAGAACGCCATGCGGGTGTGGCGCACACGCGAAGACTTCCGCGCCCTGGTCGAGCGCGACCCGAACGTCCGGAAGCACCTCAAGCCGCGCGAAATCGGCCGCGCCTTCTCAGTCGAGCGCCAGCTCCGGCACGTCGATACGGTGTTTCGTCGGGTGTTCGGGAAGTCTCGAGCGAAGTTCCCTACTGAAAGATCTTCCCCAAGCGGCGCTGCGCGAGGCTGAAGCGGATCACATGCGTGGTAAACTCCGTTGAGTCGTCATGTCGCCTTGCGACACCGCAAAGCTATGCCTTCCTTGCGCCTCTACTGGACCTTTGCGCGTCCGTTCACGCTGGTCCCGCCGATGGTTGGCATATTTTCCGGCTCCCTGATTGGTTACGGGGCCTCGCACGCGCCGTTTCGCGTGCTCCACGTCGGGCTGGCGGTGGGGGCGGCGGCGGTGCTGAACGCGGCGTCGAACGGCCTCAACCAGATTTGCGATCTCGAGAACGACCGCATCAACAAGCCTCACCGTCCGTTGCCTTCGGGGAAGATGACGCTCGGGCGGGCCTGGGCGTTTGTCGCTGTCACTTACGCGGCGGCACTCGTGATGGTCGCGGCCGTGAACCGCGAGACGTTTGCGATTTACGCGATCGCGGCGCTCGCCACGGTGGCCTATTCGGCGCCACCCGTTCGCTTGAAGCGGCATCCCGTGGGCTCGAACCTGATCATCGCCCTGATTCGCGGCGCGCTGCTCAAGGTGGCGGGCTGGGCCGCGGTTTCGACCGTGCTGGCGTCGGTCGAGCCGTGGTACATTGGCTCGATCTATTTCGTGTTCTTGCTGGGCGCGACCACCACCAAGGACTTTGCCGATATCGAAGGCGACCGCGCCGCCGGCTGCATCACACTGCCCGTGAGGTTCGGGGCCGCGTGGAGCGCGCGCGCCATCAGCCCGTCGTTCATCGCGCCCTGGCTGCTGATGGCCCTTGGGTCGTACGCCGGAACCCTGAGCGGGAATCACGCGGCTATCTCGGCCTTGAGCGTTGCGATGCTGGTCTGGGGCGCGTATGTGATCTATCTGATGAACAGCGACCCCTACCGGCTGGTAACCGAGGGTGAGAATCATCCCGCCTGGCATCACATGTACTGGATGATGATGGTCGGTCACCTGGGACTCGCCGCAGCCTATTTGATACATTGAATTGAATTGAGCCATTGAGTCATTGAACCATTGAAAAGCCATCAGTTTTCAGCTTTCAGCAGTCCGCAACTAAGACCGACCCACCTTGCTGATGGCTGATAGCTGACGGCTGATGACTGATAGCTGATAGCTCGTGCCCGTTGATTCGATGAATCAATGACTCAATGATCCGATCACTCAATAGAATGGTCCTTCTGACTGGCGCCACCGGCTATCTCGGCTCCCAAATCGCGCGCGAGCTCGCGCATCGCGGCGCGCCGTTTCGCGTGCTGGTGCGCGACCCGGCGCGGGCGCCAGCGAAGTGCGAGGTTGTAGCGGGCGACCTTCTCGATGCCGAGGCCCTCAGGAAGGCTCTCGTCGGCGTCGACCGCGTCATCCACACCGCCGCGCTGGTGAAGGTGTGGGTGCGCGACCGGCGCGAGTTTCACCGCGTCAATGTGGACGGTCTGAAGGCGCTGGTCGTGGCCGCAGCGGAAGCGGGCGTCCGCCGCGTCGTCTATACTTCTTCGTTCATCGCTCTCGGCCCCTCGGCCGATGCCAACGCCGGTGAAGGACTGCGTCACCCCGGAGGGTTTTCGAACGAATACGAAGAGAGCAAGGCTCGGGCTCTCGAGTGGGTGCGCGCCGAAGGCTTCGGCAACTTCCCCGTGATGGCTCTGCTCCCCGGCGTGATCTACGGTCCGGGTCCGCGCACCGAAGGGAACCTGGTGGGAGGGATGATCGAGCAGTATCTGGCCGGGAAATTTCCGGGCCTGCTCGGCTCCGGCCACCAGCGGTGGAGTTTTTCGTTCAATGCGGACGTGGCGGCCGCGCACCTGGCCGCGCTCGAACGCGGCTCGCCCGGCCAGGAATACGTCCTCGGCGGCGACAACCGCTCGCTCAACGAGTTTTTCCGGCTGCTCGGCGAGCTTTCGGGTGTCCGGCGTCCGGTCCGCCACCTGCCGTTTGCGGCCGGGAAAATCGTGGGCGCGCTAGAACTCGCCTGCGCCGAACTCTTCGGGCGCGCGCCCCAACTTACGCCCGGCGTAGTCGAGGTTTTCAACCATGACTGGGTCTATTCGAGCGCGAAAGCCGCTCGCGAGCTTGGATACCGTGTCTCGCCGCTCGCAGAAGGGCTTCGGAAAACGCTGGTGGCGAGGGGAGAATAACGAAAGATGAATTATGAATGATGAATGACGAATCCGATGACCATAACGCTCAATCAGGTGACGTCTCGTCCGCTTTTCTCGACGCGCAAGATCGTCCACATGTCGATGCTCGGGTTCGCGTTTCTGTTGCCTTTTCTGACGTGGCCTCAGGCGGCTGGCGCCGCGTTGCTCGCCCTGCTCTTCAATTTGCTCATCCTCCCACGGTTGGAAGTGGACCTTCGGAAGCGGCCTGGGAGCGCGGGCGTCCCATTCGCTTCGCTCAGGGCAGACTCGCCCGCTCAACGATTGTCGGACTCCGCGGTTGACTCCACCACTGCGTCGGCTGCTGAATCATCCGCAAGCGTTTGGACGGGAATAATCCTTTATCCCATTTCGGTGCTCGCGCTCATCCTCCTCTATCGTCACAGCATGCACGTTGCAGCGGCCGTGTGGGCGATCATGGCTCTGGGCGATGGCTTGGCGAGCGTAGCGGGCGAGCGCCTGGGAGGTCCTGCGCTTCCCTATAACCGCGAGAAAACGTGGGCGGGCTCTGTGAGCTTCGCCCTCGCCGGGACCGCGCTCGCCTATACGCTGGCGCGCTGGGTGAATCCGGCGCTCGAGAGCGATAAAGCGCTCCTCGTGTGCGCGGCGACTGCTGTGGTGGGAGCGCTGGTCGAAAGCGCGCCGGTCCGCCTAGACGATAACGCTACCGTGCCGCTGGTTTCGGGCGGCTTCATGTTCTGCGCGTTCCTGATGGAGCGTTCGGCGCTGGCGAGCAACCTGCCTTATCTCGGGCGCCGGATCGCGCTGGCCGTCGTGATCAACCTCGCCTTCGCGCTCGTCGCTCTGAGACTGAGACTGGTTGCGAGATCGGGCGCCCGGGCGGGATTCCTTCTGGGAGTGGCCGTCTACCTCGGCTACGGATGGAAAAGCTTCTCGCTGCTGCTCGCGTTTTTTGTGCTCGGCTCGATGGCCACGCGCTTGGGTTATGCGAAAAAGGCGGCGCGCGGTATTGCAGAGCGGCGGGGCGGCGGGCGAAGCTGGCGCGAAGCCCTGGCGAACACGCTGGCGGGCGCTTTCTTCTCGATCCTCGTCATCACCACTCACCACGAAGCCGCGTTCCTGGTGGCGCTGATGGCGACGTTCGCGGAGGCCGCTGGCGACACAGTATCGAGCGAGATCGGCCAGTGGCTCTCCACGCGCGCTTACCTGGTCACGACGTTCGAGCCGGTTCGAGCCGGGGAAAACGGGGGGATTTCGCTCGGCGGGACCGCGGCGGGACTGGCAGCCTCGGCGCTCGTTGCCGGTTTAGGGTACGCCCTGGGACTCTCTACCAGGGGCGGCGCGGCGCTGGCGCTCGCGGCGGGGTTGGCTGGGAACCTGCTCGATAGCGTTCTCGGAGCAACGCTCGAGCGGCGCGGCTTGGTCTCGAACGGTATCGTGAATTTTGCCGGGACGAGTTTTGCTGGCGCGCTGGCGCTCGGACTCTCGCTGCGGGCGGGACATTAGACTAGCCGGATGGCCTTTGTAGCGGCGGTCTGTGACCGCCGCACGGCGCTCATAGAGCGCCGCTACAGCGAGACGCCTTGGACGTTCGGCTCCGAAGTTGATAGAATCACCGTTGCCAGCCTCGGCTACATCAGGGCTGGCGGTCGAAATGCCGATGCACGTCGCACAAGCTCTGGTTCTGCTTCTTCTCGCCGCCGACTCCGTGAAAGTCCCAACCGACCCGGGGCTCTACTACCTGAACCCCAAGGGCGTCACCCGGCTCGAAGGTCGGGCCGTGACGGTGGCGCACTCGGGAAGCAAGCTTCCCCCCATACCGCTCAAAGGCGCATTACCCCTGGGAAACAGCAAAGTCAAGGCGGAAGTCCTGGGCGAGCACGCCGAGCAGCACGTCATCTCGACTCCGGTGTTCTACTACCGGGTCACAGCGGGCGGCGAAGCGACGGGCGCCGGCGACCTGGTCCTGGTGAGGCTTAAGGCCAAGCACGGCCGCAGGGAGTTTGAAGTCAGCGCGCAGGCCAACTGGCAGGCGAGTTCCGGCATTTCGCTGCGCTCGCAGGTAAAGTTCTACGTGAAGCAGGTGGAGAGCGGCGTGCACAAACTTCTGCCCGCCGAGGACCTCGATCCCGGCGAATACGGTTTTTATCAGTATCGCGGGCGCGACCTGCCTGGATTCCTCTACGACTTTTCCGTCGAATAATATGAATAGGCGCTCGACCTCGGCGCGGACTGCTGACGCCACCGACAACTCGCGGCGGACTTCTTACAGGCGATTCTTCTGAGTGAATTCCACCAGCGCGGCGAGCGTGCGGCGCGCGGCGCCGGAATCGATGGCCTGAGCCGCGATTTCGACTCCCTGCACAAATCCCTCCGCCTTGCCCGCTGCTACCAGCGCCGCCGAGGCATTGGCCAGGACTAGGTCGCGATGGTCGCCCGGCTTGCCTTCGAGCACTCGCCGGAGGAGTTCCGCATTGGTCGCGGGATCGCCGCCTTGAAGGACCCCGGCAGGGGCGCGCCGCAATGCGAAGTCTTCGGGAAAGATGTCACGCGTCTTCACGCCCCCTGCATCGACCTCGGAAAGCTGAGTCGGACCGGTGGTGGAAATTTCGTCGATGCCGTCCCAGGCGGCCACGACGAACGCGCGGCGCGTGCCGATCTCGGACAGCGCGTGGGCCATAATGGCCGTGCGGTCTCGATCGTAAACGCCCAGCAACTGCACCGGGGCCCCGAGCGGATTCGTCAGCGGCCCGAGCAGGTTGAACACCGTCCTGGTCTTGAGGGCGCGCCGCGCGTTCATGACGTGCTTCATCGCCACGTGCAGGTGCGGCGCAAAGAGAAAGACCATGCCCACGCGCTCGAGGCACTCCGGGATACGCGCGAGCGGCAGGTCGATCGAGACTCCCAGGGCCTCCAGCACGTCGGCGCTGCCGCAGCGGCTCGAGATCGACCGGTTGCCGTGCTTGGCCACGCGCACCCCGGCCGCCGCAGCCACTAGCGCCGTCGCCGTCGAGACGTTGAGCGTCCCCTGGCCGTCGCCGCCCGTCCCGCAAGTGTCGAGCAGCAACTCGCGGCGCGAAAGGCCGTCAACATCCACCCCCGCCGCGCGCAGATGCTCTGCCGCGCGCGCCCGCATCACCTCGGCAAAACCCACTAACTCTTCCGCCTGCTCGCCTTTGTCGCGCAGGGCAACGAGCAACGCCACGACCTCCGGGTCAGGGACCGACCCCGAAAGCAGACACTCCATGACGTCGCGCGCTTCGGGCCGCGTCAGATCAGACCCGCCTTCGAGTTTTTCTATTGCTTCATGAATGTGCATGATCGTAGCCGTCAGCAGTCAGCGATCGGCAAACCCGAGCAGTCGGCTACCGCCAATCTCGGACGGGCCTTCCCGATAATGTCTTACGGTTTGGCTGCACGCATTGCTTTCTCGCCGCGCATTTCCTATACTGCCCAATTACGATGCAAACAACAATTCTAACGTGAAGTTCTCATTCGCTTAAAAGAGTTTGACCGGGCCCGGCGCAGGCTCCTTAACGGACAACTGACCACTGACAACTGGCTGCTTATCCATGAAAATCCACGAATACCAGGCCAAGCAAGTCCTGGCGCGCTACGGGGTCACGGTGCCGCGCGGCGAGGTGATCGCGAAGGCCGACGAAGCTCGTGGCGTGGCGGAACGTTTGCATGGCGGGAAAGGTGACGGAGCTGTCGTGGTCAAGGCCCAGATCCACGCGGGCGGTCGAGGCAAGGGCGGTGGCGTGAAACTGGCCCGCAGCGCCGAGGAAGCGGAAAAACTGGCCGCGCAGATGCTCGGCATGACGCTGGTCACGCATCAGACTGGCCCCGAGGGGCGCGTGGTAAGGCGCGTGCTGATCGAAGAAGGCCTTGAAGTCGACCGCGAGCTCTACCTGGGTCTGGTCATTGACCGCGCGAGCGGATGCCCCGTGTTCATGGCGTCGACCGAGGGCGGCGTCGAAATCGAAGTGGTCGCGGCCGAACATCCGGAGAAAATCCTGAAGGAGTTCATCAACCCCGCCGTCGGCTTCCAGCCGTTCCAGGCGCGTAAGCTCGCCTTCGGGCTGGACCTCGACGGCGCGCGGGTAAACGAGGCGAGCAGGTTCTTCACGAGCCTCTACCGGGCCTTCGAAGCGACGGACGCCTCGCTCGCCGAGATTAATCCCTTCGTGGTCACGAAGGACGGACGGCTGCTGGCGCTCGACGCCAAAATGAATTTTGACGACAACGCCCTTTTCCGCCACCCGGACATCCGCGAGCTGCGCGACACGAACGAGGAAGACGCGCTCGAAGTGAAGGCCACGAACTACGGCCTGAATTACATCCGCCTGGACGGCAACGTGGGCTGCATGGTGAACGGCGCAGGCCTGGCGATGGCCACGATGGACATCATCCAGTACGCGGGAGGGCACCCGGCCAACTTCCTCGACGTGGGCGGCGGCGCTAACGAGGAGCAGGTGCGCCGCGGCTTCGAGATCATCCTCGGCGACCCGAACGTGCGCGCCGTCCTGATCAACATCTTCGGCGGCATCATGCGCTGCGACGTCGTGGCGAGCGGCGTCGTCTCGGCGGCCCGCAGCCTCGGCTTCAAGGTGCCCGTGGTCGTACGGCTCGAAGGCACCAACGTCGAGCTGGGGCAGAAAATGTTGAGCGAGTCTGGACTCGATTTTGCCGTCGCAAAGGGAATGAAAGACGCGGCGGAAAAGGTTGTGGCGCTGGCAAGGTCCGGCTAGCTTCGCCACCAGAAAACTAGGGCCGGGGCCTCTCGCTGAACGAAGCGCTCTATGAGACAAAGACGCAATCTAGTCTTGTATTCGACAATCGTTGCGGGCGTTTTTGTTTGGTCCGGTATTCGCCCGCACGACTACTTCACATGGTGCTTGGAAGTTCTTCCGGCCGTTCTTGCGCTGGGCATACTCGCGGCGACATTTCACCGGTTCGAGTTCACCGGTCTCGTCTACTTTTTAGTGATGCTTCACGCAATCGTCCTCGTGATTGGCGGGCATTACACCTATGCGGAAGTTCCGCT
>QHZK01000449.1 GCA_003224635.1 Acidobacteriota bacterium
CGGGCCGAAGCTGCGGCGGCTCTTTTCTCCGCTATGCGCTTAAGCTCGTAGGCTGCCTTGTTGGCGGCTTGCAAGTAGGCGCGGGCCGCTGCTTCGACCACGCTGTGGCTGGCTGACTTGCCGGTGAATTCGCGACCTTCGAAGCGGGCGCGGATGGAGACCTCGGCCACGCCGTCTGTCCCTGGGCCTACCGTGTGTACGGAAAAGTCGGCAATCGTCCCCGGAGCGCCCGTGATCCGGTCTACGGCGCGAAACGCCGCGTCGCAGGGTCCTTCGGCGGTGGCCGAGTCGTGGAAGACTTGGCCGTCTTTCTCGAGCTCTACCGTCGCCGTCGAACGGCCTTCGCTCGTGGAGACGCTCTGAAAAAGTTTCAAGCCGAAAGTCTCAGGAATATGGTCGAAGCCTTCGTTGACGATCCCGAGCAGGTCTTCGTCGAAAACCTGTTTCTTGCGGTCCGCAAGCTGGCAGAAGAGCTGATAGGCGCGCTCGATTTCGGGCTTCGTCAAGCGGTAGCCGAGGTCCTCGAAGCGCTTGGCGAGCGCGTGACGCCCGGAGTGTTTGCCCAGCACGATGTGGTTCGACGGCATGCCGACCGTCTGGGGCGTGATGATTTCGTAGGTGACCGCGTTCTTCAGGACGCCGTCCTGGTGGATGCCGGCCTCGTGCGCGAAGGCGTTGCGCCCCACGATGGCCTTGTTGCGCTGCACGGCGACCCCGGTGAGTCGCGTGAGCAACTGGCTCGAGGGATAGAGCTCTTCGGTGCGGATATCGGTGTAGACCGGCAGGGCGTCGCGCCGGAGGTAAATGGCCATGACAATCTCTTCCAGCGCCGCGTTTCCAGCCCGTTCCCCGATGCCGTTGATCGTACACTCGACCTGGCGCGCGCCGCCGCGGATGCCCGCCAGCGTGTTCGCGGCCGCGAGGCCCAAGTCGTCGTGGGTGTGGGTGCTCAACGTCACGCGGTCCGTGCCTGGCACTCGAGATCTCACCTCGGCGAACATCTGCTCGTACTCGTCTTCGAGGCAGTAGCCGACCGTGTCGGGCAGGTTGAGCACGGTCGCGCCCGCCTCCACCGCCGCTTGGCAGCACTCGATCAGATAACTGCGGTCGGTGCGGCCCGCGTCCTCGGGTGAGAACTCGACGTCCGGACACAGCGACGCGGCGAGTCCGACCGACGCGCTGATTTGCTTGAGTACCTCTTCGCGCGTCTTGCGGAGCTTGTACTTCAGGTGGATGTCCGAGGTGGCCAGGAAGGTGTGGATGCGGGGGCGCTCGGCGCCCTTGAGAGCTTCCCAGGCGCGCTTGATATCAAGCTCGCTCGCTCGCGCCAGCGCCGCGATGACGGGCCGGCGGATCTCGGCTGAAATCGCCTTGACGGCCTCAAAGTCGCCCTGCGACGCAATGGGGAAACCACCTTCCATGATGTCGACGCCCAGGCGGTCGAGCTGGCGGGCCATTTCCAGCTTCTCTTCCAGGTTCATGCTGCAGCCCGGTGATTGCTCTCCGTCGCGCAAGGTGGTGTCGAAAATGAAAATCTTCTCCGCCATCGTTTCTCCCTCTGAGCCTCCGCCTCCCTGGGTCCTCCGTCTCCTCCAAGGCCCGGAACAACAGGCGTGAACGCCCTTCGAATGAATAGACAATACCACAGGATTCGAGCCAGGCCAACCGGTCGGTAGGTATAGGTTAGGTGGGCAGGGAGCCGTGCGATCACAGTATCCGGCGTCGCGAGGGGATGCCCGCCCGCGCCTTATGTCGGGTTTGTTCGCGACTCCGCCTGAGTTGACGTTTATTCCCCGCTCGACTACGATTTCTGGGGCGGGATTTGGGCAAGTTAACCAACAGGCTGCTGAAAAAAGCGTCGCTAGTGTCATTCCGAGGAGCCGCAGGCGGTCTTGAACGAAGTGAAGGAAGACTCTCGTAGTGCCATAATTTCAGAGCGAGGTTCTTTCGCTGCGCTCAGAATGACATGCGAGACGCATTTCTCAGCATCCTTCAAGCGACGGCGATCTCAAGAGAGCAGGCCGCCCCGAAGGCCATCGCCGAGAACACAGGAGCCGCTCCAAGGGGGGCCATCCATGAACGCAATCGCGACCCGCTCGTGTGCGACGCCGAACTCCATGCCTAAGACGCCGAACTCCATGCCTAAACTGACCGCGCTTCTCACGGCGACCGCCCTGATTGCCGCGGCGGCAGGAGCAGCGCGGGCGCAAACTTTTCGCGGCGCCATCGTCGGCACGGTCATCGACCAGAGCCAGGCGCCGGTTCCGGGCGCCCAGATCACGGTCAAGAACCGGGCGACGGGCCTCGCACGTACCGCCATGACAGACGACGCGGGCAACTACGACGTTCGGGAATTGCCGATCGGCGTCTACACGGTGACGGTCGAAAAGCAGGGCTTCGCGCCCGTGACCGAGACCGACCTCCGCGTGGACGTGGCCGCCGAGCGCCGCCTGGACGTGACGCTCGTGCCGGGCAAGGTGCAGCAGACGGTCGAGGTTACGGCCACAGCGCCGCTCGTCCAGTCCACCACGAACGTTCTGGGCGGGACCATCGAGGGGCCGCAGGCCGAGAACCTTCCCGTCAACGGGCGCGACTACACCAAGCTGATCTTCATGGTGCCGGGCGTGACCGGTTCTCCCGACCAGATTACCGACTCCCCGGGGTCGTTTGGAGTCTTCTCGGTGAACGGGGCGCGCGGCCGCTCGAACAACTTCCTGCTCGACGGCACCGACATGAACGACGGCTACCGCAACGACCCGACCATCAACCAGGCCGGAGTTTTTGGCACGCCGGCTACGATCCTGCCGGTCGATGCGGTGGCCGAGCTCGCCGTGCTCTCGAACTTCATGCCCGAGTACGGACGCAACGCGGGCGCCGTCATCAACATCGTGACCAAGTCCGGCTCAAACGATTTTCACAGCACGGCCGCCGATTTTCTCCGCAACAGCGCGCTCGACGCGCGGAACTTCTTCAACCCTGCTCCGGTTCCCAAGACCGCGTTTCACAACAACCAGTTCGGCGCGTCTTTAGGCGGGCCCATCATCCATGAGAAGACTTTTTTCTTCGGCGACTACGAGGGACAGCGCGAGACCGGCGGCCTGAACAGCCTGGCGTGCGTGCCTACGCCGCACGAGATCAGTAGCGCAGGAGTTGCGGTCAATCCCGTGATCGCGGCGCTCCTGGCCCGCAATCCTTGGCCCGCGCCGAATATCGCCCCTGTCGACAATTGCGGACTGCCGGGACTTCCTAACCCGACCAACAATCTCTCTGCCACCACGCATATCTTTAACAGCGTGAATAGCGTGATCGGCAAGATCGATCACAACTTCAACGAGCGCCACCTGCTGACCGCCCGCTATTACTACGGCACCAGCATTCAGAGCTTTCCGCTGGGCCTGCAAGGCGGC
>QHZK01000450.1 GCA_003224635.1 Acidobacteriota bacterium
GGACAGGCCATGGATTTGGAGTTGTCGCTATAATGGCCAAGAGCCTGCCGCCGTAATTAGATACTTGATTCGATACTTGGCCAATCGGGACGAAGTAAACCGTAGGACCATGGACTTTAAGTTGCGTTCCGACTACCAGCCCCGCGGTGACCAGGCCGTGGCAATCGAGCAACTCCTTCGCGGAGTGAAGGACGGCGAGAAGCACCAGGTGCTGCTCGGAGTGACGGGCTCTGGCAAGACTTTCACCATGGCCAAGGTGGTCGAGGCCGTGAACCGGACCACTTTGGTGCTGGCCCATAACAAGACCCTGGCCGCGCAGCTCTACCACGAGTTCCGCAACTTCTTCCCCGAGAACGCGGTGGAGTACTTCGTCAGCTACTACGATTATTACCAGCCGGAAGCTTACGTTCCTGCAAGCGACGTCTACGTCGAGAAAGAAGCGACGATCAACGACGAGCTGGACAAGCTGCGGATGTCCGCCACCCGCTCGCTTTTCGAACGCCGCGACTGCCTGATTGTCTCGAGCGTCAGTTGCATTTACGGCCTTGGCTCGCCCGAAGCCTATTACGGCATGCTGCTCCTGCTGGAGAAAGGACAGAAGATCCGCCGCCAGGACGTCCTGCGCCGGCTGGTCGAGATCCAGTACGAGCGCAACGACGTCGACTTCAGGCGTGGATACTTCCGGGTGCGCGGCGACGTGATCGAAGTCTTCCCCACCTATGAGGATAACGCTTACCGGATCGCAATGTGGGGCGAGGAGGTCGAGTCCCTCAGCCAGATCGACCCGCTCTTCGGACAGGTCAAGCGGACTTACGACCGGCTGCCGATTTACCCCCGGACGCACTACGTGATGCCCGCCGACCAGCGCGAGCGGGCCCTGCAAGGTATCTTGAACGAGCTCGAGTGGTGGCTCGGCGAGCTCGAGAAGCAAGGCAAGCTGCTCGAGGCCCAGCGGCTCCGCCAGCGCACCATGTTTGACCTCGAGATCATGAAGGAGATGGGCTATTGCCACGGCATCGAGAACTACTCGAGGCACCTTTCCGGGCGGCTGCCCGGTGAGCCTCCGCCGACCCTGCTCGATTACCTCCCGCAAGACGCTCTGATGTTCCTCGACGAGAGTCACCAGACCGTGCCGCAGCTTCGCGGCATGTATCACGGAGACCGCTCGCGCAAGCAAGTCCTGGTCGATTATGGGTTCCGGCTCCCTTCCGCTCTTGACAACCGCCCCCTTTCATTTGAAGAATTTGAGCGCCGCGTCGGGCAGGTCATCTACGTCTCGGCGACTCCGGGTCCGTACGAATTGACCAAGTCTGGCGGCGCCGTCGTCGAGCAGATCATCCGCCCCACGGGTCTGATCGACCCGGAGGTGGAAGTTCGGCCCACCCGTAACCAGATTGACGACTTGCTCGCCGAGATTCGCGCGCGCGCCGAAGCGGGGCAGCGCGTGCTGGTGACGACGCTCACCAAGCGCATGTCTGAGGATTTAACGGAGTACTACTCCGAAGTCGGCGTGCGCTGCCGTTACCTGCACTCCGAAATCGAGACGCTCGACCGCGTCAAGGTGCTGCGCGGCCTGCGCCGAGGCGAATTTGACGTCCTCATCGGCATCAACCTGCTGCGCGAGGGGTTGGACCTGCCGGAGGTTTCGCTCGTGGCCATTCTCGACGCCGACAAGGAAGGGTTCCTGCGCTCCGGCGGGTCGCTGATCCAGATCATCGGTCGCGCGGCCAGGAATGTCCATGGTAAGGCGATCCTCTACGCCGACGTCATGACGGATTCCATCCGCTACGCGCTGTCGGAAACCAACCGGCGTCGCGCCAAGCAGATGACGTTCAACGAGGAGAACGGCATAACGCCCGAGAGCATCGTCAAGCCGGTTGACATGGAGCTGGCCGCCATCACGGAGGCGGACTACGTCAACGTGCCACTCGAGGTTGACGTCGACGAACCGGCGTCTGAGGACCAGCTTGAAGAGCTCATCGCCAGCCTGGAAAAGCAGATGCGCGACGCCGCCAAGAAGTTTGAATTTGAAAAGGCCGCCCAGTTGCGGGACCGCGTCAAGGCGCTGAAAGAAAAGGAGGTCGGCCTGCAAAGCGCCGCCCTCAAGAAGTAGCGCGGACCTTCGGGTTCGCGTCTTTCGCGAGGGCGAGGCGGCTGGGGGGTGGAGCGGACGGGACAGTTTCGGCGGCCATACGGCTTCGCCTGCCCACGCTATTAGCACACTCTTTCAGAGTCCCAGCTAGTGCGGGAGTAGGTCTTCAAACTCCGCGAAGCCTCAGAATCGCGGGCTGTGGTTTCGGGTTTGAACGTGACTTCGGATTGCTTCGCTCGATTGCGCCGCAACCGGGTTCGAAAGATCCACTGGAGAAGAAGAACCACCCCGATGACGTAGGCGGCGAAGAACCCAAGCACAAACACGCGAGCTATCAGGTCGCCTAGCATCACCTTCAATCCTCTCCTGTCATTAGATTGCATGGCATGTTCCAAAGACTCAGGTTCCGCTGGCGCTAGCGGGCCGGCCATCCGCAATCAGGGAGAGCCGAGTCGGCTGGTGCAACAAGAACTTGGATATCTGCGAGTTGCAGGAAAGGAGGGCGGGGGCGGCTGCAGGGAAGCGCCGAAGCCCCCTCCCGTTCCTGGACCGTGAAGTAACGCCGGCGAAGCCCGCTGTAGACGGCTTTTGAACGGATGCGTGCAAGATTTTCCACGCGGGCCACTGAGCCTTTCGGCGACAACCAGGCAGCGGCCTTAGTCCAACTTATTGAATTCTCAGGGAAGCGTTCGTGAGACCCTCGAAGCGCACAAGCCCCGCCCGGAACGGCGTCGCTGTCGTCGGACCGGGTCGCCTGGGTCAGGCGCTGGGAAGGCTTTTGGCCCAGGCAGAAGTCCCGGTGCTATTCGTAGCTGCGCGTCGGGCGTCGAAGGCGCGTCAGGCAGTGCGAGTCGTCGGTAGTGGACGCCCTGTAACTTTAGGCGCGCCATCTGCTTCCTCCTTGACGCAGGCGTCGGTGATTCTTCTTACCACCTCGGACGGCGCAGTCGCTTCGGTGGCAAGGGACATCGCGGGACTGGCTGAAAACTGGGCCGGGCGCGTGGTCCTCCACACCAGCGGATCACTCCCGTCATCCGCGCTTCGGCCGCTCAAAAGCAGGGGAGCGTCAGTCGGCTCGATGCACCCGTTTCAGACGGTCCCCAGCGCGAGGGTGGGAGTTCGAAGCCTGAAAGGGTGCTACTGGGGAGTCGAGGGCGACGCACAAGCTCGAAAGGTCGCGGGCCAGTTCGTGAGACTTCTGGGCGGCGTCGAGTTTCCCGTCCGGCCCGAGAGGAAGACCCTCTACCACGCCGCAGCCTTTCTGTCCTGCCCCACCATCGTCACGCTGATGGAGCGCTCGCGCCTGCTTCTTCAAAAGTCGGGCGTTCCGGCTCGCGTTGCGCGTCCCATGCTGGCGAAGTTCGTCGCGGAGACAGCCAGGAACTTCGCCGACCTTGGAGCGCGGCGCGCTCTGACCGGTCCGGCGGTGCGCGGCGACTGGAAGACCATTCAGCGGCACCTCACGGCCCTGCGCCAGTCGTCGCCCCAGACGGTCCCCGTTTACAGGGTGTTCCTGCGCGAGATGCTGCGGCTCGCCGGCCGCCAACGTCCACCGAGGGGATTATTAGCGTAGTTTGTCACGCAGAGACGCGCCGACGGGGCGCCTCCAATAATCACGCGTCGAAGCCGCGGACCCGAAAGCCCGGGTCCGCGCCAGCCCATGCGGCGCATCGCCAGAGCCGAAAAGGACGCAGCCGCATCTCTAATACGGGAGGAAAATATGAAAATCGCACCACTCGAGAAGAACCAAATCGGCGAGTCCGCCAAACCAGTCTATGAGGCGCTGGAAAAGAAATTGGGGCGCGTGCTGAACTTCTTCAAGGTGATCGCCTACAAACCCAACGTCCTGGGCCCGTTTGTCGAGTTCTACAATCAGGTCTGGACGCCGGGCGCGCTGTCGCCCAAGATCAAGGAGCTAGCTTACCTTCGCACGTCATTCATGAATGGCTGCGAGTATTGAAGCCGCGCTCATACCGCTTCGTCGAAGCGGCAGGGCGTGACGGACGAGCAAATTCAGGCGTTGAAGGAGCCCGGCGGCTCGGGCCGCAGCGTCTTCAATGACGACGAGCGCGCCGCGGTCGAGTTTGCGGAGAAACTCACCGCCTGGCCCGCCAGCATCCATCCGGCCGATCTTGACGCCCTCGGCAAGTTTTTC